>DAOPZV010000210.1:0-5988 GCA_035353575.1 Prolixibacteraceae bacterium
TGCCAAAGGATTGTTCGATTCGGTTTGTGCACCGCTGGTTGCATCGGCTGCCGAAATTCTGGAGAACGAGTTTTAAAAACCGGATTCGAAAAAGAGTTTTTGATTCGCAATGCTTGTTTGCGGCGAATTTCAATTCGTCGGTTTTGGATAGGTATGCAAAATTTCTAAATTTCGGGACTGGAATTTTAACGATGACCAACAATGGGCAAAACCGGCACTGATTGCAAAACTTTTGGGTTCAGCAGGCGAAAATATGGCAGCGAATTGCTGATCGACCTGATCAGGCTCGAATCGCTTGAAAAGTATAACCGGAAAACGCCCCGGCATTTTCTTTCGTTTTACGACATCACCCTAATTCAGGAAGGAGCCGGAAAATTTGCCCTCGACGACATCGATTTTCCGGTTGAAACCAATCAATTGTATTTCACGGCCCCGGCGCAGGTGCGCGAATGGAAAGTAGCCGAAAGTCCGCGTGGGCTGGTGCTTATTTTCGAGGAGGAATTCCTGTGCAGTTTCTTTAGCGATCCTCTGTTTGTCAGGAATTTGTCGTTTTTCAGGAACAAACTTGCTCCGCCACAATTAAAGCTCAGCGACGAACAAGGCCGGTATCTTACCAATTTGTTGTTGCAGATTGAGCGGGAAATTGAGGCCAGTAAAGAAACCCACTTGCTGCGCGCCCTGCTTTACCAGGCGTTGGCGTGGCTGAATAATGTGTATCGCTCGGCTTATCAACTTCCGCAAAAGCCACAAAACCCGAGGGTAACCCGTTTCTTTGAGCTGGTCGAAAATCATTATTGTGCCGAGCATGTTACTTCATTTTATGCCGAAGAGCTTTGCATTACATCGGGCTACCTGAATGAACTGGTGAAAAGCGAAACCGGCGTTTCTGCCAAGCAATACATCATTAACCGATTAATTACTGAAGCCAGAAAGTTGCTTCAATTCAGCGAATTGCCTGTTTCCGAAATTGCCTGGAAGCTCGGTTTTGAAGATTCCTCCTATTTCGTTCGGCTGTTCCGCAACGAAACCGGTGTTTCGCCGCTCGCATTCCGAAAAAGCAAAATGCCTTAAAAAGTCCTGTTTCTTCCTTGTTTTCTGTTGTCCGGCTAATGGCATGGTAACTAGTTTTGTGTTGTAAATCAAATACAAAAGCCATGAAACAGCATTTAATATTTTTATGCTTAATTTATTCAACCATGACAAACGCTAAAGAAAAAAATTCAATTCAATCGACAATTATCAACCTCGAAACAGAGGCATTTGTTCGTTGGATTCAAGGTGATCCGACCGGGTTTCTCGAAATTTCGGCTCCCGATGTAGTGTATTTCGATCCTTTTCAGGAAAGGAGGCTGAACGGAATTGAAGAATTAGCAAAATTGTACTTGCCTATGAAGGGACAATTTAAGGCAGATAATTTTGCCATGCTTGATCCGGTGGTTCAGACTGCCGGAAAGATGGCCGTACTCACGTTTAACTTTGAATCGCGGCAAGGAGAAAAAGTGCAAAAATGGAATTGTACCGAAGTTTATCGCTTCGAAGCTGATGAAACATGGAAAATTTGCCAAACGCACTGGTCACTAACAAAACCTGAATTGAAATGAATCTTCAAATCGGGAATCGAAACTACTTGAAAGTGGTTTTGATCCCCGATTTTGACTAATTATGAATAAAGATTTGCTTTTTATTCTTGTTGTCGGCCTTTTTCTCAGGCAACAATTCCGTCAAATTGAGCTCGCCGTTCGAAAGGTAGTAGGCCGTAAATTTCATAGGCTCCGTGTCCGAAAAATTGTCAAAATGAAGAATTGGCCTGTTGGCTGGTTCATAAAAAGCTTCTCCTGCCTTTAAAATTTTGGGGTTCTCGCCTTCAACCTGAATGAGGCAAGTTCCGGTAATAATCGAACCCAGCACCGGGCAAGGATGTTTGTGATAAGGAGCCTTTTGTCCCGCTGGAAATTCAATCTCGACAATACGAACTTCAGAAACGGTTCTTTGACCAATTTTAGCGCTGAGCAATTCGTTTCTTTTAATCTGATTTGGTGCGTTGGTTCCCATAACTATCAAATTTAGGAGTATAAAACATAGGAAATTTATTAAGGATTTAAAAAGCGAAGCCATAGTTTCATTTTTTAAATTGTTAAAATCCCCAAACGCTCCACGAAACTCTGGGGTAAAATCCAATTCGCTTAGAAATATTTCTTGAAAGTAAAGTCATTCGTTCAATGGTACGGTTCTCCGAGATTGGTCCTGCATTAACGAATCGAAAGGGAAGCGGCTCAAATAATTTGATAATCTCGTCGGCCAGTTTTCCGCTATCGGAAGTGATTAGAACATCGCTCTTGAGGCCATTAGGTTGAACAGGACTTTCGAACACTGTCCAGAAGGTGTTTTTAAAGCCAGCAACAAAGTGGGTTTCGGGGACAATAGCCTGAATGGTTTCCGCAGCAGAAATTCCAAAAGGGAGCTCAAAATCATTGAACGTTTCATCAAACGGGACCGAAATATTCAAGTAGATTTTCCCTTCAAGTTGCTCGCGATACTTCGATGCGAACTCCTTTTCGTCTTTAAACCAAAGTGTGGGAATAACCAGCTTGGCCTGAATAATTGCATCCTCAATTTCCAGAGGAATCAGTTTGTGATGATTAATTTCGCTGGCAACTTGTTTTGTTTTTTCCGTGTTTCTACCTGCCAAAATAACGGAATCAAATTTCTCTGCCAGGCACTTCGACAGAGCTTTGCCCATGCGGCCTGTACCAATAATTGCTATTTTCATTTTAGTTCTGTTTCCTTTCAATTAATTCGGTGTCAAGAGATTCCTCTAAATTTTTTTCATTTTTCTGACTCACACGAAAAGCCTTATCGTCCTCCTTTTGAGTAATTACACGTTTCAAGACTTCGTTCTCGAAGTAAAGTCCGGCCGTTTCATCGCAGGCATAGCCAGGAAGTAACCGGCCTTGTTCGATCATTTGCGGGTACTCTTTGTTTCTTTTTTCTTCGGTATGATAATGCGGACAGAAACTTCCCCTGAGGATTCCCAGCCCTTCCACTACCGATAATGCTGCGGGGCGAGAGTCGGAAAGCCCTTGTTCGAACCAGCATATCGCTCCGGCGCTTGGCCCGGTAAGTACAATTCCTCTCTGCCAGGCTTGTCTCAAAATACGATCAATACCCTGTGCTTTCCACAAAGCGATTGCATTCAGGGTGTTTCCTCCAGTTACAAGAATGGCGTCCATGGAGAGTAGCGTAGTTTCAAACGAAGTTTTTTGTTCGTAGCTGGTTATAAAAACCTTTTGTACAAATGGCTGAATGGGTAGCGCTTTAGCTATTTCAAACCATTTGTCGATGTAGATTTGGCTGTCGCCCACGGGCGTTGGCAAGAAACAAATTTTTGGATTTTGTTTTCCGGCGAGCGAGATCAGGAACCGAAGTGTAGTCTCGTCATAGCCGCCTCCGGTAACAAAAATTTTCCGAATTGGAGCGATTGAAGGCGAAGCAATTAAATTGTTGGCGCCTGCCAGCGAAACGCTCAATCCTGTCACTGCTGAAATATGAAGGAAATCACGTCTTTTCATTTTTTCTGAAGTTTAATATTTTCAGATGCTATTTTGCCGATTGTACCGAGATGGGTGTGGTTAAAATCGTCAGGATATTTCAGTCCGAAACCCAAAATACGGTCGAGAGAACTATGACCCAGCAAAACCAGTCCAGCCAGGATTGCCGGGTTATTATTCAGAAATAATCCCAACCCGGCCACTACAATTGCCACCGCTTTGTGATGAAACAGGTTATAGATCAGGGCTCCGGTTTTGCTTCCGAATAAATAGCCTGCCATACTTAGATCGGGCGCAAAAAGAAGCAAGATAAAAAGCCACCAGCCGAATCCGAGATAAATGCTCAGGATAAATGCCAGGACTAGAAATGCAGCTTCTTCCAAACGGATAAGTGTATTCATTTTGAATGATTTAAGGGTTAGAAACGATAACCAAGGTGAATTGTTGGGAAAATGCTAAACGCTTTCTGTTTGAAATCGTAGTTTGCAAAATCAATTTTTCGAAAGTGCCAGTTGTAGTCGAAACTGGCCCAGGGAGTAATGTAGAAGCCTTTTAAATCGGGCGATTTCACATTTTTGAAGAACAAGCGGTATCCCAAAATAATACCCAGACTTGCTGAAGTTCCATCAGCTTTTTCGAGTGTCGTTGTATTTTGAGCATCGTGGAAGGCCAGTCCAGCGCCCAATCCGGTGTAAAAGCCTGGAATTCCTTTTATAAGGTAAGTGGCTTTGGCGCCCAATCCGCGCGACATTAACGAATAGCCTTTGTTGCCATGATAACTTTCGGGTTGCTCAATACCAAAAACACCAAGGTCGTATCGCAGGTGGTTCACCTGGTAAATTCCATGCGCCGAATAGCCATTCAGCAGATAAGCAATGGGGTCGATCTCCAGCTCCCACGCGTTTTTAAGTTTTGTTTCCTGGGCTTTGAGTGCGCTTGCTAAAGTCACGAACATTAGGATAAAAAATAATCGTCTCATCGTTTTCTGTTTTAAAGTTTTACGATGGCAAATCTAGGAGACGAATAAAAGGCAATCGACCGTTTTTGGAAAGTCGAACCTTTTTATCCTTATTCAGGCTACATTCCTTGAACGAAATTCGGACGGCGTTTTTCCGGTGAATTTTTTGAATGCGGTATTGAATGATGACTTGGAATTAAACCCGCAATCGAAAGCAATGCCTAATATCGAAAATGAGTTGTAGGCAGGATCCGTCAAGCGCCGTTTTACTTCGCTGATGCGGTATCGGTTGATAAAGTCGAAAAATGGCTCACCACCAAAACGGTTAATCAGTTCTGAAACCAGGTATGGCTGGAGGTTCATTCGGTCGCTGAGCGTGGCCAGTGTCAATTCGTTATCGAGAAAAAGTTTGTCTTTACCCAGCACCTCTTCAAGTAGTTGACTGTAGGTGAGATATTGCTCATCAGTGAGGAAATACGTGGTGCGAACTTTCGGTTTTATTACTGTTTCTTCGGGAATGGCGCCAATTTCTTTGTCAACAATAGCAGAAACCTCGCTAATCGACTGTTTGTTCCATGTTGAAAAGGCCAGCAGGTAAATAATCAAGCTGAGAAACAAACCAATCAGGTTGTTGGTAAGCACAAAGTTGAGTGAAAAAAAACCTTCGGAAACATAAATAACAATAGAAATGAGTGTCCCAATCAGGAATAAAAGCAAGGTTTGCGCGGCCTTATCCAACGAAATTTTTTCGATGTCGGAAAAGCTGTCTCTGATTCTTCGCTCGTAATTCAACACTTCCCGATATCCGAAGAAAATGTAAACCGAGATATGCGTAAGCCGAAGCACTTGAATAAAAAGCACCTTTGCCGGCAAATCGTTGTTCAGAAAAATCTCATCTACAAATCTGATTTTTTCGTTTGCCGAGAGACTGTAAAACGGAATTACCGAAATCAGGTAAAGCAGGAACGGAATTCCATGCAACCAAAAGTTTCGAGGTATTCGTCGATGAATGAGAGACAAAACATAGAGGTAAACCAGTGGTCCATAAAGTAAGACAAATGGATCGCCAACGCGAATAAGGTGTGGCAGCACACGGTAATAACCCGACAATCCAAGCACCGCGCCCAGCAAACTTACTGACAAAACCAACGTCAGGGTCCCCAGCAACATCGATTCTCTGCTTTTGTGGCGACTGTGTGCGAGCAGGTAAGTTAAAAAAATTCCCTGTACTGCGGCAGCAAAATTCAGTAATACCAAAACGTGCATGATCGTCTATTTTCAGATCAAAAAGTAAAAATAAACATTTGCACAAAGTAAAAGTTGAGCTGTTATTTGGATTTTCTTGAGCTTATCGTTTTTCTTCATTCTGAAAATAACTCAATGCTCCCGAGGGGCACTTTGATAATTGCTCTTTCAATTGGTCAGTCGTGGCATTTTCAATTTTAATCCACGGCTTGGCCTGCGGGTTATATACTTGCGGCA
>DAOPZV010000211.1:0-5870 GCA_035353575.1 Prolixibacteraceae bacterium
CACAGCCTGGGCGTTCGATAAATACAGATAAAACCTACAAAGTCTATGCGAATGTAACCGACGACTGTAAGAATGTTTTGCCCGGAATGTATGTGAATGCCATCATTGAAACTTCTGGAAATCAGGCTGCCGCACTCCCATCGGATGCCATTGTGAGTTTCGACGACAAGGATTACATCTTCGTTTTTGACAAAAACAAAGAAGAAGCTGGAAAACCATTTACGGAATATAAAATCGTGGAAGTTCGCAAAGGCGTTACCGACAATGGTTTTACCGAAGTTATTTTGCCCGATGGTTTCGACATTTCAACAGCAAAAGTTGTGCTGAAAGGAGCATATAATTTGCTTTCAGCAAAGAAAAACGCAGGCGAAATGGCCTGCTGATGCTATTTTAGTCAGGGCGTGACTCGAAGTCACTCCCTGACTTCACTTTGCTTGCTGACTTTAAGCTATTTGCAATTATTAACAGCCCATTAATTTCACCAAAACCAAATAATCCTACCTTTGACAAACATTTAGTTGGATGATGTGTTCCAATCAAAGAATGAAAAAAATCCTTTCCATATCAGTCGCTTTGCTGATGCTGCTTTCGGGCATGCAGCTTACCATTTCGCGCCATTACTGCGGTGGTGAACTGGCTGATGCTAAGGCGTCTTTTATGGGGCATATTGCATCGTGTGGTATGGAAAGCGAAACTGACGATTGCGCACAAACAGGAAATCACGTTGAATCGAGCTGCTGCAACAATCAGGTTTCGGTTTACATGGTCGATCACAATTTCGCTCCGTCGTTCACCAATTTTAAGGCTTTTGAGCAGCCGGTTTTGCAAGTCTTCATTCTTCCTGAAATACAGAATTTCAATGCAATTACTGCATACAATCGTTTTTACACTGATGTCAGTCCGCCACCCAATTGGTTGGTCAGCGACGTAATTCTTTCGGACATTGGTGTATTCCGGATTTGATGTTTTTATAGATTTTGCCTGGAGAGTTCTTCAGCAATATTCCTTTTAAGTGTCTTGATACTCATATCCTGATACTTTTATCTATATTTCAATACATTAACATCAAATTCAAAACAAAATGAAAACATTAGTAAAAATCACCGTAATAGCCGTTCTGGCAGTTGTATTTAGTTCAAACGCCAATGCTCAAATGCACGATCATTCAAAAATGAGTTCTTCCAGTGCAAGCACAAATGGAGTAGCCACACAAGGCAAGACTGAAACCATCAAAGTTTCAGGCAACTGCGACATGTGTAAAGCAAGCATCGAAAAAGCTGCAAAAATCGACGGTGTTTCCAAGGCCGAATGGAGCAAAAAAGCCAAAACCCTGACGACCACTTTCGATCCATCAAAAACCAGCATCGATGCCATCGCTAAAAAAATCGCTGCCGTTGGATACGATAACGAAAAGGCCAAAGCAACCGATGTAGCTTACGACAAACTACCAAGTTGCTGCAAATACCGGTAATCTGAAGAAATTATTTGAAGATTGCGGAATTTGAAGATTTGAAAATTACAAATCTTCAAATTCCCATCTTTTCATTTTCAAATTTTCAAATCATTTCATTTTCAAATTACCGCTATGTTTAACCGACTTGTCAAATATTTTCTCGACAACCGGCTGGTGGCGTTTATCATTCTGTTTTCCTTTATCGGCTATGGTTTGGTGACCATGCCATTCAACTGGAACGCAGGATTTCTGCCGCGCGATCCGGTTCCTGTCGATGCCATTCCCGACATTGGTGAAAACCAGCAAATTGTGGCTACCGAATGGATGGGCCGTTCGCCCAAAGACATTCAGGATCAGGTGAGTTATCCGCTCACCACTGCCCTGCTTGGTATTCCCGGCGTGCAAACCATCCGCAGCACATCCATGTTCGGGATGTCGTTCATCTACATTATTTTCAAGGACGATGTCGATTTCTACTGGAGTCGCTCGCGCATCCTCGAAAAGCTCAACTCACTCCCTGCCGGTACTTTACCCGAAGGCGTTCAGCCCACATTGGGGCCCGATGCCACCGCGCTTGGCCAGATTTTCTGGTACACGCTAGAAGGCCGGAATCCGGCCACAGGCGAGCCTTCCGGAGGCTGGAACCCGCAGGAATTGCGCACAATTCAGGATTTTTACGTCAAATACAGTCTGTCGGCTGCCGAAGGAGTTTCCGAAGTAGCTTCCGTAGGCGGATTCGTCAAGGAATACCAGGTTGACCTCAATCCTGAAGCGCTGAAAGCATTCGGCGTTTCGACGATGGACGTGATGAATGCCGTGCGCAAAAGTAATCTCGACATTGGCGCCGAAACTATCGAACTGAACCGTGTGGAATACATTATCCGCGGATTGGGTTATGTGAAAAACCTCGAAGACCTCGAAACTTCGGTGATTGCCGTTCGGAACAATGTGCCGGTCAGGATAAAGGACGTGGCCAATGTGTCGTTCGGACCGGCTACGCGTCGCGGCGGACTCGACAAAGCAGGCTCCGAAGCTGTTGGCGCAGTGGTGGTTGCCCGGTACGGTTCCAACCCGATGGAGGTAATCAACAATGTGAAAGCTAAAATTGCTGAAATTGAAGCCGGATTACCACAAAAAACGCTGGCTGATGGCTCGGTTTCGAAAGTTACCATTGTGCCGTTTTACGATCGCACCGGACTGATCAAGGAGACCATCGGAACGCTCGAATCGGCGCTTTCGCACGAAATTCTAATCAGCATCATCGTGATTATCGTGCTGGTAATGAATATGCGTGCATCGATCATTGTGGCCGGATTGCTGCCCATCGGGGTGTTGATGACCTTCATTTTGATGCGTTTCTTCGGTGTGGATGCCAATATTGTCGCCCTTTCGGGTATTGCCATTGCCATTGGTGTGATGGTCGATATCGGGATTGTGGATGTGGAGAACATTCTACGGCATCTCGAAATGCCCGAAAACAAAGGCGTCCGGGGCAAAAAGTTGCTTTCAGTAATTTACACTGCAACCACTGAAGTGCGCGATGCCGTGGTTACTTCCATTGCCACAACCATCGTTAGCTTCCTGCCGGTTTTTGCGATGGAAGCCGCTGAAGGGAAACTTTTCCATCCGTTGGCATTCACCAAAACATTCGCGCTGATTTCGGCCTTTTTGCTGGGAATTATCGTGTTGCCAACCCTCGCCTATTTGCTGTTTTCCATTCGGTTCGACACGGGTAAAATCCGGAAAGTCTGGAATGGAATTTTGATTGGTGCCGGAATCGTTTTTGTCATCCTCTGGCAGGTTTGGCCGGCATTGGCAATAACAGCAATCGGCATCAATAATCTGCTTGATTACCGCTGGCCGAAGCATCGAAAAGAGTTTCCGAACTATATCAATATTGGAATCGCCGTTCTCGTCGCCGTCTTCTACCTGGCTGAAGAATGGCTTCCGCTGGGTGCACACAACAGCCTGTTAATTAACTTTTTATTTGTTGCCGGAATCGTTTCGGTCATTTTGCTGGCGCTGCTTTCGATGGTTCATTTTTACGAATCAATCATGCGCTGGTGCCTCGAAAACAAATGGAAATTTCTGCTGCTTCCGGCTTTTACTTTACTCTTCGGATTGCTCGTTTGGCAGGGAACCGAGCGTATTTTCGGCTTTGCCGCCAATGGCTTTGAAAAGCTGGGCTGGAACAGTTTCAGGCAAACCGGACTTTGGCAAAAATCGACCAAAGTATTTCCCGGAACCGGCAAGGAATTCATGCCATCGCTCAACGAAGGTTCGTTCCTGCTGATGCCCACCAGCATGCCCCACTCGAGCATCGAAATGAACCTCGACTACATCGAAACGCTCGACAAACGGCTTTCGGCTATTCCCGAAGTGGAAGTGGCTGTGGGCAAATGGGGCCGCGTCAATTCAGCGCTCGATCCCGCTCCGGTGCAAATGTTCGAGAATACAATCAATTACCGGCCCGAATACATTCTGGATGAGAACGGTCATCGGCAACAGTTTAAAACCGACCGCGACGGCAGTTATCTCCTGAAAAACGGCGGAAAATACAATCCGGAGAAAGAAACATTCCGGGTTATTTCTGCTGATAGTCTTGTCCCGACCACCAACGGCGATTATTTCCGTCAGTGGCGGCCACACATCAAAAAGCCAAATGACATCTGGAACGAAATCGTGAAAGTGACCAACATTCCGGGACTGACCTCGGCGCCTAAATTACAGCCAATTGAAACCCGTTTGGTGATGCTCTCGACCGGAATGCGTGCCCCGATGGGACTGAAAGTGTACGGCCCCGACCTGGAAAGCATCGAGAAAGCCGGATTGCAATTTGAGCAGGCGCTGAAAGATGTTCCGTCGGTAAAAGCAACCTCGGTGTTTTACGACCGCGCCGTTGGAGCGCCCTACCTCGAAATTAAACTGAACCGTGAAGCGATGGCCCGTTACGGCATGAGCGTGAGTGATGTACAGGAAATTTTGCAGGTGGCCGTGGGCGGAATGGCGCTGAGCAATTCGGTGGAAGGACGCGAGCGATTCCCCATCCGGGTGCGCTATGCCCGCGAGTTGCGCGACAATCCCGAAGACCTCAAACGCATCCTGATTCCGGCGATGAATGGCGTGCAAATTCCATTGAGTGAGATTGCTGATATCGATTATACGCGCGGCGCACAGATGATTCGCAGCGAGAATACCTTCCTGGTTGGCTATGTCATTTTCGATAAAACGGAAGGCAAAGCCGAAGTAGACGTGGTGGACGAAGCCAACAAAATCCTGAAACAAAAAATGGATTCAGGCCAACTGACGCTGCCCAATGGCGTTACCTACAAATTCGCGGGAAACTACGAACACGAAATGCGCGCTACCAAGCGGCTTGCCATTGTGGTACCGCTGAGTTTGTTGGTGATTTTGCTGCTGCTATACTTCCAGTTCCGCACCGTCACGGCCTCGCTCATCCATTTTTCGGGCGTTTTTGTGGCATTTGCAGGCGGATTTATCATGCTGTGGCTTTACGGTCAGGATTGGTTTATGAACTTCGCAATCGCCGGCATAAACCTGCGCGACCTGTTCCAGATGCACCCGATTAACCTGAGTGTCGCGGTCTGGGTCGGATTTATCGCCCTCTTCGGAATTGCCACCAACGACGGCGTCATCATGGGAACATACATCCATCAGACTTTCGAGCAACGCCATCCCGGAACGGTTCATGACGTGCGTGAGGCCGTAATTGCCGCCGGATTGAAACGCGTCCGCCCGGCGATGATGACCACAGCAGTTGCGGTAATCGCGTTGTTGCCGGTCCTCACTTCCACCGGAAAAGGTGCCGACATCATGGTTCCGATGGCCATTCCGACCTTTGGAGGCATGATTATCCAGGTGATGACGATTTTCGTGGTCCCGATGTTCCAGTCGATGTGGCGAGAATATGCAGTTACTCATCAAAAACTTGAAGTTGAACAATCAAATACCGATCAGGATGAAAACTTCAATATATAAAAAGCTGATATTATTAACGTTAGCAGTTGTAGTCTGCACAATTTCTAATGCACAGCAAAGCGATTCGCTGATGAATTACCTGGAACAGGCAGCCAAAAACAACCCGACGGTGTTGCAAAAACTGGCGGAATATGAAGCTTCGCTGCAAAAAGTTCCGCAGGTTGGAAGTTTACCCGACCCCGAATTAAGCACTGGAATTTTCCTGAGCCCGATGGAGCTTGTTGGCGGAAAACAGGTTGCCGACATTCGGTTGATGCAAATGTTTCCGTGGTTTGGTGTGCTGAAAGCCGCCAAAGACGAGATGAGCCTGATGGCCAAAGCGAAACTGGAAACCCTGTGTGATGCCAAATTGCAGGTATTTTACGATGTTCAGCGAACTTATTTTGAGTTGCAGAAAATTGACCAGTCAATCCGCATT
>DAOPZV010000212.1:0-1363 GCA_035353575.1 Prolixibacteraceae bacterium
TCGTTTACATCTATGCGGCCATCGCCCGATTTGTCGTGGTCGAGTGTAAATATTTTACCGTGTTTCTTGGTTTTATAGGTATCAAATTGTGGGTCGTTTACTTCAAAGAGGGTTGGCTGGTAGCCAGTTTTGTATTTCTTGCTTTCGGCAGCATAACTGGTACTTATCAGCTTCTTCAAGCCAAATCGCTCAAAATTTTGAGCAAAAAATTTGGTAAAGTTGCTCCACTCCGGGTCGTCGCAGGGTAACAAAATGGTTTTCCCGCTAAAAACATCGGGATTGTATTCGATATAAGCATTGATTTCTTTTTCGATATCGTGATATTGCGTATAGAACTCGTCGTTCTTTGCGTTTTTAGCATTGGTAAGGTTGCTGTTTGCCATTCTAATTAAGTCGCTTTTTTATTCTGAGTGAAATTACTTTTAACCTGTGATAAAACTACGCAATTTCACATAAACCGCAATTAATAAAAATAGAAAGATTATGGCGCTAAATAAAAGAGCATTAAAACAAAGTGTTTTAATGCTCTGGACGTTCTGCGTAAAATGTTTAAGCAGCTATTTTTTAGTTTTCTTCCGGCGAAATCATTTTATATACATAACCAGCCAATATCGCGCCTATAATGGGGGCCACCCAAAATAACCACAACTGCCCCAGTGCCCAATCGCCAACAAACAAAGCCTGGCTGGTGCTCCTTGCCGGATTTACCGAGGTATTTGTTACCGGAATGCTTATTAAATGAATAAGTGTCAATCCTAGCCCGATTGCCAAACCAGCTAATCCCTTCGGAGCTTTTGAATGTGTAGCACCCAAAATAATTATCAGGAACATAAATGTCATCACAATTTCGGTTACTAAAGCAGCAAGCATGCTGTATCCTCCGGGAGAATGTTCGCCATACCCATTTGCTGCAAAGCCGCCAAGTTCAAAACCGGGCTTGCCACTTGCGATAACATACAATATTCCGGCTCCTGCAATGGCGCCAAGAACTTGTGCTGCGATGTACGGAAACAGATCTTTTTTGTCAAAGCGTCCACCAATCCAAAGCCCAACCGACACTGCCGGATTTAAATGGCACCCCGAAATATGGCCAATAGCATAAGCCATCGTAACAACTGTTAATCCGAATGCCAGCGCAACTCCGACAAATCCAATTCCTAATTCGGGGTATGCTGCTGCAAGCACAGCACTTCCACATCCGCCTAACACTAACCAAAGCGTTCCAATAAATTCTGCAACTAATTTTTTCATAAATCTCACTTTAAATTGTTTTTATTCGTTTTAAGTGATACTTATTATTCCGCAACAATTGCCAATTGTAGCTTTGCAGCGAACCTACTCCCCGTTTTCATTTTAAATATAC
>DAOPZV010000212.1:1463-5800 GCA_035353575.1 Prolixibacteraceae bacterium
AACGAAGTCACCATGTTTTTATCGGCGCTATATGTGAGCTTTCCGGTGCCGCCACCTTTGCCATCAAAGGAGTTGTCCATGCGCAACTGATTCATTTCGTAGTTCTGTGTAATATCAAAGTTGGCCAGCCCATTTGCCGTACTGGTCAATTTATATACGGTCGAAACAGCAATTTCAACGTGCGACTTCTCCATCGGAATGCTTAATGTTGACTCAACTGTAAACTGTTCGCCAACATTCATGCGCTTCTCGGGCAATGTCAAACGCGAAAAATTGTTCTGGATGGCTTGCAAAAACGCTTTTTCATTAATTCCTGAAGGCTTTCCGGAAACAACAGAACTAAATTCGGGCATTTTTCCTTCTGCACTTTCTCCGTTAACGCCTATTCCCTGGCTTATATCGGGCTGCCCATCACTTCCGGTGCTTTTAACGATTTCTAACTTGACCGGAATATGATTATCGAGCGACTTTTCGGTTCTCAACACCATTAGCGACTGCGAATTTCGGCTCATTATATTTGGATTTTTTATGCCCATGCTCCGCAGCTTATTCATTGCCTTCTCTTTTCCCACATACTTAACTTCGGTTTCATACGAATTCTGTGTTGTGAAGGTATATTTAGTTTCAGGCTTAATCTTGACACTAAACAAAAGACGGCTATCTTTCGGCGTTGGGGCTGCACACGAAAATACAAGAGCCGCCACAACGAGAACTAAAATTCTATTCATTTTTCCCGTTTTTTTAATTTAATGGATGCGAAAATAAAAAGGCACGTTTTTCAAAACCGAGCTTTAGGTAAAACTCATGTGCCTGCAACCTGTGGAAAGCTGAATCCAGCTCCAGCCTTTTCATTCCGCGTACTTTCGAATCTTCAATTACCTTCTTAACCAGCATCGATCCAAAGCCTCTCCCCCTGTATTTTTCGTCGATAACCATCGCGTACATAAACGAAATATAGCCAGCCTGCCAAAGATTATTTACGATGGCATAAGCACAAAAGTCAATTAGTTCTCCCGAAGATTCGAGGCAGAGCAGCTCGTCGCTGTCGGAATGAATTCCGCGGTTAAATACAATTTGAAGTGAAATTCGGTCTAACTCTTTATTGGGCCAAAGCTGTTCGAACAGCGGAAAAACGTTCTCGAAATCGGCTTCAGACGCCTTTCTGATTTTAGTTGCCATGAAGAAATAAAATTTAGTGCTGCAAAGAAACAAAATAAAAAACGGAGGAGTAGGCAAACTGCAAGAAAATAAAAAAGCCGCCTCTATTTTAGTAGAAACGGCTTTAATGTATTCAGTAATAATTTACTTATGCTATTGGAGCAGGACCTCCGAAAGACATTGGCGGAAGTATTGGATCGTGTCCACGTACATTTTTAATTGTACCATTGGCCGCTTCAAACTTCTGAATGTTATCCTGCAAAGCCAGAAGCAAACGTTTTGCATGCTCGGGAGTTAAAATAACCCTCGATATCACATTTGCCTTCGGAATACCAGGCATTACCCTCACAAAATCAAGTACAAATTCTGAACTTGAATGTGTGATAATAGCCAGGTTTGAGTAGGTTCCCTGAGCTACTTCTTCAGTGAGCTCAATCTGCAACTGGTTGTTTTGATCTTCCATGAATAGTTAATTAATAGCGATCGTCTTTAGCTTCAACCATTTTATCGTATTCGTCACGCGAGCCAACAACCAGGTTTTTGTATTCCTTCAAACCTGTACCTGCCGGAATCAAGTGACCACAAATTACGTTTTCTTTCAATCCGTCGAGGTAATCCACTTTACCCTGAATTGCAGCTTCGTTCAATACTTTTGTAGTTTCCTGGAACGATGCAGCCGACAACCAACTGCGAGTTTGCAACGCAGCACGGGTAATACCTTGCAGAATCTGGCTCGATGTTGCCGGAATAGCATCGCGGCCTTCAACCAATTTCTTGTCACGACGACGAAGATTTGAGTTTTCGTCTCTCAAACGACGTGCAGTGATAATCATACCAGGCTTCAGGCTATCTGAATCACCGGCATCAACAACAACTTTTTTACTGTAAATCCAGTCGTTTTCGTGCAGGAATTCGTGTTTGTCAACAATTTGTTTTTCAAGGAAACGAGTATCACCCGGATCGTCGATCTCAACTTTACGCATCATCTGGCGAATAATTACCTCGTAATGTTTATCGTTGATTTTCACACCCTGCATACGGTACACGTCCTGAACTTCGTTCAAAATATATTCCTGAACGGCAGTCGGACCTTTGATTGCCAAAATGTCCGATGGGCTGATAGCACCGTCAGAAAGCGGGGTTCCTGCACGGATATAGTCGTTTTCCTGAACCAGGATCTGGCGCGAGAGTGGAACCAGGTAACGTTTAACTTCATTTGTTTTTGAAGTTACCACGATTTCACGGTTACCACGCTTGATCTTGCCTAACGAGATTTCGCCATCAATTTCAGAAACAACAGCCGGGTTCGATGGGTTACGGGCTTCGAACAGCTCGGTAACACGTGGCAAACCACCGGTGATGTCGCCTGCTTTACCAGCGGCGCGAGGAATTTTCACCAACACGGCACCAGCTTCAACAGTTGCACCTTCGTCAACCGAAATGTGACCGCCTACAGGCAAGTTATATGTACGGATTGTGTCTCCGTTTTCGTCCAAAATTCGCAGCGATGGGTTCTTGGTTTTATCGCGGGTTTCGATGATTACTTTTTCCTTATAACCAGTTTGTTCGTCCGATTCTTCGCGGTAAGTAATACCATCAATTACCTGCTCGAAACCAATTTTACCTTTGAACTCAGTGATGATTACACCGTTGTATGGGTCCCATTCGCAAATCTTCATTCCTTTCTTCACTTCCTGTCCGTTTTCAATGAACAGTTTCGAACCGTAAGGAATATTGTGATTTGAAAGCTGTATTTTGGTGTTTTTATCAATAATTCTCAATTCTGCAAGACGGCTAACTACAACGTAAACTTTTTCGCCAGTTTCGCTGAATTGTTCTACTATACGCAATTCGTCAATTTCTGCAACTCCATCGTATTTCGATTCGATTGTTGATTGGGTAGAAATGTTACCAGCGATACCCCCAACGTGGAATGTACGCAATGTCAACTGTGTACCAGGCTCACCAATAGACTGTGCAGCAATAACACCAACAGCCTCACCACGCTGAACCATTGTGCTTCCTGCAAGGTTCAAACCATAACATTTTGCACAAACACCAACTTTCGATTCGCAGGTCAATACTGAACGGATTTCAACCGATTCAATTGGAGAATCCTCAATCTTCTTAGCGATGTCGTCAGTAATAATTTCTCCTGAACCAACAATTAACTCTCCAGTCAGCGGATTGAAAATATCGTGTACGGTTGTACGACCGATAATTCTTTCTTCCAACGAAGCAACAACTTCTTCATTATTTTTAATGGCAGCGGCGATCAACCCACGTAAAGTTCCGCAGTCTTCCTCCTGAATAATTACGTCCTGGGCAACGTCAACCAAACGACGGGTCAAGTAACCAGCGTCGGCAGTTTTAAGCGCAGTATCAGCCAAACCTTTACGAGCACCGTGGGTTGAAATAAAGTATTCCAAAACCGAAAGTCCTTCTTTAAAGTTTGCCAAGATCGGGTTTTCGATAATCTGTGATCCGGTAGAACCAGATTTCTGAGGTTTTGCCATCAAACCACGCATCCCGCACAACTGACGAATCTGTTCTTTAGAACCACGAGCTCCAGAGTCCAACATCATATACACAGAGTTGAAACCCTGACGGTCGGTACTCAATGTTTTCATCACTGAGTTGGTCAGTTTGGCGTTGGCATGTGTCCAGATATCGATCACCTGGTTGTAACGTTCGTTGTTGGTGATGAAACCCATATTGTAGTTCATCATCACTTCTTCAACTTCGTTGTAACCGGCATCAACAATTTCTTTTTTGTCAACCGGGACAACAACGTCGCTTAAGTTGAACGACAGTCCACCACGGTAAGCCATCATGTAACCCAAATCCTTAATATCATCAAGGAATTTCACAGTTACAGCGTTACCTGCTTTTTTATAAATATCAGAAATAATTGTACGTAACGATTTCTTAGTAGCCAATTGGTTGATGTAACCAACAGATTTCGGCACTGATTGATTAAAGATGATACGTCCAACAGTTGTTTCAATGATGTGTTTAAACATCTCGCCGTTTTCGTCAACATCTTCAACTTTCACTTTCACAATTGCATGAAGATCAACTGCACCTTCGTTGTATGCTATGATAACTTCTTCAGTTGAATAGAAAGTCATGCCTTCTCCACGAGCACCTGGGCGTGGTTTGGTCATGTAATACAGACC
>DAOPZV010000213.1:0-1926 GCA_035353575.1 Prolixibacteraceae bacterium
ATCAGGCTTGGAATCATGTCGGCGCTGATGGTGAACGACACGCTGGATTTCAATGCCCTGAAGGAACTGCTCGAACTCACCGACGGAAACCTGGCCAGCCACCTGAAAGCCCTAGAACAGCAGGAGATTGTTGTTGTTTCGAAGCAGTTTGTGGGCCGGAAACCCAGCACAACTTACCGGGCAACCGAGCAGGGAAAGGATTTGTTTCGCCAGCATTTAGCGGCATTGGAACAACTGATTAGCAACCAATAAATTTTTTTAATCACAAACTTTGAAATTCAAAGTACTTTTAATAATCTCAGAGCTATGGAAACAAAACAAATTCAAAATTTTCTGAACAGTTACAGTGTGAAAATGATCGTCGTGATGGGACTGGCCCTTGTGCTGCTGATTCCGTCGTTTTTTATTCAGGATTTGATTCGCGAGCGGATTGCCCTCGGCGAGCAGGTGAAACAGGAGCTTTATGCGCAATGGGGTGGCAAACAGGTGGTTGCCGGTCCGGTGCTGAATGTGCCTTTTACCGTTCAGGAGCAAAATGAAAACGGACAAGGCACGATTGAACGAAAAGGTATTGCGCATTTTTTGCCTGAAATGTTGAAAACCAGCGGCGAACTTTTGCCTGAAAAACGGAAACGCGGCATTTACGAAGTGGTGGTTTACGAAGGAAAACTAAGCATGAGGGGTTCATTTGCGCAACCCGACGGCTCACAACTGGAGATTCAGAATGCGCAGTACAACTGGGATGCTGCTTATTTCACGATCGGGATTTCGGATATGCGCGGCATTAAAAACCTTCCGGAGTTGATTGTAAACGGGCAGCATTGTGCCGTTGAACCGGGCGTGGCCGACACCGATTTATTTAAGTCGGGCATTACGGTAAAAGCCGGAAAAATTGATCTGAAACAACCGCTGAATTTCGAGATGGAACTGGTGCTGAATGGTTCGGAAGATTTGTCGGTGGAACCGCTGGGCAAAACGTCGGAAGTGGCTATGAAATCAAGCTGGAGCCAACCCAGTTTTACGGGCGCATTTTTGCCTGAAAACCGTAATGTGACCGCATCGGGCTTTACCGCCGACTGGCGCGTGACGCACCTGAACCGCAATTTTCCGCAGCAGTGGGCAGGCAGCAAATTCAACACGCACGAAGCCACGCTGGGCGTCGAATTGCTGATTCCGGTTGATCATTACCAAAAGTCGATGCGCTCGGTGAAGTACGCCATTTTATTTATTGCACTGAATTTCATCATTTTCATTTTCATCGAAATCAAAAGCCGGACGAGGATTCACCCGTTCCAGTATTCGCTGGTGGCCTTTGCACTGCTCATTTTTTATGCGTTGCTGACGTCTATTGGCGAGCAAATCGGCTTCAATGCCGCTTACCTTGTTTCGGCCATAGCGGTAACAGCGCTGATTTCGTGGTATGCTCTGTCGATTCTGAAAGACATGAAACTGATGGGTTGGGTAACGCTTTTGCAAGTTGGGCTTTACTTGTTCCTGTTCACCATCTTGCAATTGCAGGATTACGCGTTGCTCGCCGGAAGTATCGGATTGTTCGTGATTTTGGCCATTGTGATGCGCGCCTCGCAGCAAATTAAATGGTATTCAGAGAATTAAGCGTCCTTTAATTTTCAGGAAGTGGTTGTTCATACAAATGATTTGTTTGGATGAATGACCACTTCTTATTGATGGCTATTCCTTTGAAATATTATATTTCTGTAACCATTATTTCATATTCCGTTTTTTTACAGGCGTAAAGTTGTAGCTTTGAATTATGTTCGAATAAATAATTTCAGAAGCTATGCATATTACCCAAATAGAGGTTTACAAATTCCCGGTGAAGCTGAAAAAGCCATTCGTGATCTCGCTTGGATCGTTTGACTACGCCGAAAATGTGGTGGTTGTTGTCAGAACCGACGAGGATTTGAC
>DAOPZV010000213.1:2026-5739 GCA_035353575.1 Prolixibacteraceae bacterium
ATAAAATCCTGAAGACCGATTATACCGTTAGCCTGAATGAACCCCAACAAATGGTTGCCGATGCACAGGAAATTAAAGATCGTGGTTTTGAGGTGATAAAGGTTAAACTGGGAAACGACCCAGACAAGGATATTTTCAGGATAAAGGCAATCCGGAGGCAAATTGGCAACGAAATTCCGCTGCGGCTCGATGCCAACCAGGGATGGAATGCCGATTCAGCCATTCGTGTTCTCAACGAACTTGCTGATTTGAACATTCAGTTTTGCGAAGAACCCATTCCGCGCTGGAATTACATGGAGTTGCCCCGAATCAGGAAAGCGAGTAACGTGATGATTATGGCCGATGAATCGTGCTGTGATCACCACGACGCACAGCGTTTGATTGATCTGGGAGCTGCACTTTCGTTCAACATCAAGCTGGGAAAATCGTCGGGAATATTTAAGGCCCAAAAGATTATTAAATTGGCCGAAATAGCCAACTTGCAGTTACAAATCGGTGGTTTTCTCGAATCGCGAATCGGTTTTACCGCTTCGGCGCATTTGGCGTTGACGAGCAATACCGTGAAATTCTGCGATTTCGATACGCCGATGATGTTCAGCGAAGATCCGGTTTCAGGAGGAATAAGCTATGGAAATAATGGGCTGATTACTTTGTCTGAACTTCCCGGATTAGGCGCTTACCTGGAACCCAGCTACTTAAAAAAGTTGACAAGTTTTACAATCCGATAAACCTTAAACTAAACAGCGATGAAAACTGAAAATGAAATTTCTTTGGTTGAAGTGTTTGACGGCACGCTACTATGGTGAAAAGTTATGGAGGAGAAGGTGAAGCCGTTCGCGGGAAAATGATTTTAAAAAGGAATGCCTTTTTTCGAACGGAATATAGCCAATCGTTAGTCTGAAAATATGGAAGCCTCAGTTTCGTCCGAATTACATTCAGATCATTGAAGTACTTTTTCCTGCGAACGAATTAGAAACTCTCATTCTAACCCAGGGCGGCCCCGATTTTACCGGGATTGCCCTGGGTTAGATTCTTAAGGACTTTCAGCCCAAAAAAGCAAATGCGTTTTTTTGTAGTTCTAAATAGATTTGGAGTTTAGTTAGTTGAATAATATCTGCATTTTTGCCAAATGAATTGGATCATTTTAGTGATAGCGGGCTTGTGCGAGGTGGGTTTTGCCAGTTGCCTCGGAAAAGCCAAAGAGACTTCAGGAGCTGAGTCGTGGTGGTGGCTGGGCGGTTTTGCTGTGAGTTTAACCATCAGCATGGTTTTGTTGTACAAGGCATCGCAAACCATTCCGATTGGCACGGCCTACGCGGTTTGGACCGGTATTGGCGCGGTCGGGACAGTTATCATGGGCATCGTGTTTTTCAAGGAACCCGCCGATTTTTGGCGCTTGTTTTTTATCACCACATTAATTGCCTCCATAGTAGGTTTAAAAGTTAGTTCTTCGTAATTTTTTATAAGCCCGACCAAATGAGTTACAATTTAATTGGCTTAGTATAGTTGGTATTTAAATAATTGACAATTAATATTTTGTCAAAATTAATCTTGATGGGATAAAGGATACCTTTCTTAAATATTGGCATTACGACGGAAGATCGCGTGTTGCAGCAATTCGCTTGTGCATTACCTCGTCAGTTGAATTGTGAGTGTTGTGATAACGATAGACATGCTCACAATAAAGTAGTTGTATAGATAATGTACAGGTGGAAGGTGCTAATTTTAACAAAGCATTAACAACATAGAATGTTTCTTTCGTTTATTTTCGATAAGAAATAATACTTATTCACCCTTTTAAAAATTAAACATGAAAAAGTTACTTGTTCTTTTCGCTATGCTTTGGATGGCCGTGAGTGTTGCCTCTGCAACTGGTGCCGATCCTGTGAAAAAAGATGCTAAAAAAGCTACCACAGAAGTTAATAAGGCTAAAACCGATGCAAAGGCCAATAGTAAAGCTGTGAAAACCGAAGTTAAGACAGATGCAAAAGCTGCGAAAACCGAAGCTAAGAAAGATGCTGCCGCTGTCAAATCTGAAACTCAGAAAGCTTCCGCTCCTTTAAAAAAGGATGGTACTCCAGACAAACGGTTTAAAGACAATAAGCAAGCCCCTTCTGCTGCCGGGCCATTAAAAAAAGACGGAACTCCGGACATGAGATATAAAGCAAATAAAGCAGCTGCTAAGAAATAGTATCTAGCGGAGAAGAAATAGCAAAAGCCACTTTTTTAGGTGGCTTTTGTTGTTCTGTTTTTGACGTATTTTGAAAAGAATAACTTAATTTTACAAAAAAGGCCATTATGAATACAGATAAGGATGTGATCCCGGTTGAAGTGTTTGACGGCACGCAATGGCAGGCTACTATGGTGAAAAGTCTCCTGGAAAATGCTGATATTGAATCATTCCTGAAGGACTCGCAAATGGGCATGTTGGCTCCCTGGAATGTGGATGCAGGTGGCGCTGGCCCGGTAAAGATTTTCGTTTCGAGCCTTGATGTTGATCGGGCGAAAGAAGTGATTGCCCAATACGAAGCGGCTGAAGATACAGAAGAATAAAGGATGGAGAATTTTGATGTTTCAGTTCAGCGATTTGACGAATTTGCTGAAGAATATGCCAGTCGTTTCGAGAATGTAAACAGTTACCTCAATCAACTTTTCTGGTTTGTAAATCAGGTAAAAACAGCCAACCCGGCTATTTTGGAATTGGCTTGCGGCCCGGGTAACGTAACTAAATTCCTGAAAAACCACTTTCCTGAAAGCCGGATTCTGGCGGTTGATCTCGCACCCAAAATGATTGAAATTGCCCGGAAAGCCTTGCCTGATGTGGAATTCAGGGTGATGGATGTTCGGGATATTTCTGTAATTGCTGAAAAGTTCGACGCCGTGATGTGCTCGTTTTGTTTGCCATTTTTGTCGAAAGAAGATGCAGCAAAACTGATTGCCGATAGCTCGGCGCTTTTAAATCCCGGCGGTGTTATTTACCTGAGTACCATGGAAGGTGATGAAAGTCGGGCTGGCTACGAGAAAACCAGTTTTTCGGGCGATTCGGAGGTTTATTTCAACTACCACCGGCAAACTGATTTGCAGGAAGCGTTTGAGAAAAGCGGGTTCAAAATATTAAAACTCGACAGGCAGGATTATTTGGAACCAGATGGATCGCTGACAGTTGATTTGATTTTTGTTGCGGAGAAAATTTGGCGTTGATTTTTATCGATTAAATATATACTTTTGGGATATACTTATTTGATATGAAAACAGTATCCTTAAAAATAGATGATTCGATCTTTGGAGAAACCGAAAAGATTTTGGCAAAGATCAAAAAACCAAGAAATAGGTATTTCAACGAGGCCATTGAATATTACAATAAAATTCAGAGGAGGCAGATTCTTGAGCAGAAATTGGCTAAAGAATCGGAACTGGTTCGAGATGAATCTCTTTCCGTTTTAAAAGAATTTGAGGAGATTGACCATGTTGATTAGGCAGTTTGAAATATGGATTGCTGATTTGAATCCTCAAATTGGAACCGAGCCCGGCAAAACAAGGCCAGTGTTGGTTATTCAAACAGATTTGTTGAATAAGGCCCTTCATCCGTCAACCATTGTGTGCCCAATTACAACAAACGTCAGAAAGGAGTCAGAAATATTGAGAGTTCATCTTAAGAAAGGGACAGCAAATCTTCACGAAAGTTGTGATATCATGGTTGATCAACTGAGAGC
>DAOPZV010000214.1:0-5728 GCA_035353575.1 Prolixibacteraceae bacterium
ACTGAAGTTGTCCTTCCTCAACCGCTCTGATCTGATCCTCCGAGAGTTCATAAAGATTCTCGTCTGATTCTTCATTAGCGATTAACCGGTACATTTCTTCCAGTAATTCGCTGTTCTCCGATTGATCGATCCGGCGTATTAATTTTTGTTTTAAATCCTTTACTGTCATTTGGGTTCGTGCTTTTTGCAAATGTACAAAATTGAATAATCGGAATTTTTACATCAATATAATTTCCCGCTTATACTTTTAGTAATTGTAGTCGTTATTGAGATGCCAACTATGACAACAATTATAACAACGAGAACAATTACAACAAGGTCTTCCTACATCTTCAAACTCCCCTGTTCATCAAATTCCCAGAAGGGTGCCCAGGCAATTTCCCAGGGATGGCCGTCTGGATCGGCAAAGTAGCTGTGGTATCCGCCCCAAAAAGTGTCGCTGGGTTCAATCAGCGATTGGGCACCAGCCGCCAACGCTTTCCGATGGAACTCTTCCAATTCCTCTTTAGAACTGGCATTTATCGCTAAGGTTACTCCTGAAAATCCTGATCTTTCTGCCGAAATGCCTGCGTCTTCAGCCAAGCCTTCCAATGAGTATAAGGCAAGAATAATTCCGCTGTGATTGAGGAAGACAATATTCTCATCGCTACCGTTAGCCGGAGTCCAGCCAAAAGCATCGGCATAAAACTGGCGCGATTTCTGCAAATCGGCAACTCCCAATGTAACAATGTTTAATCTTGGTTTCATAGTTTGTGTTTTAAACCCGTCAGCTAAAAGCAGACGGGTTTTTAATACTCAATTATAACAACTACAACAATTCCAACCTATCTTTGTGCCCGAAAAGATACGGAAAATGAGGAACAAAATTTCGAATACATTTTGGCTGGCCCTTTTTTCAGCAATTGCAATTCTGGGCTCTGGCTCGTGCAGTGGTCGTTCGACTAGCGGTGACAGTAATACCGTTACCGAAAAGCAAATAGAGGCAGTGGTAGAAACCGAGGACTTCTCAAAAATCAAGCTGGTTACTGGCATTCTGGTTTCTCCTGAGAATCCACGTCCGGGTGAAATATTCCGGGTGATGGTTGCCGGAGGGAAAGATGTACTGAAAGCTGACATTCGGATTACCAGCCCTTCAGGAAAAATAAAAGCTACGAAAAGCCGAAGCGGCGTGGGTTTGCCGTTTTGGAAGATTGAAGAATTTACCGCAGGTTCTGCCGGTGAATATCAGGCTGAAATGGGTTCGGAAAAGATAAATTTCAAAGTTACCGATAAGTCATCTCAGCCTGCCACCCAATCGGTTTGGAAAGTCACCCGAAGCTGGGATGCCAAATCCGAATCGCTTTATTCGGCTTGGGTAAATGCCTTGTTTTGTAATGCAAACGAAAGTACATCATGGAAATCACTGAATGAAGTGACTGAAATGAAAGACTGGAATTTCTTATACAACCATCTTTCTTTAGATGAAGACAATCCTTCGGGAAAAAATAAAGTGGTGATGCAACCTGATTGCGCTGACAATCCATATTTTCTGCGCGCGTATTTTGCCTGGAAACTAGGGTTGCCATTTGGATTCCACGAAAGCGACCGAGGTGCGCTTGGACGTGCTCCGGGTGTTGGCCGCTGGATTACCAATGAAACGCCAGTTTCGCACACCAACTCAACGCAAAAGTTTAACGCGTATTTGAGGATGGTGGCCAACGGGGTGCATTCGGGAACGGCCCGTGCAGCGATGAGCAACGAGAATGCCGATTATTATCCGGTTGAGTTGAATCGCGGAGGCTTGCGCCCAGGTGTTGTTTATGCGGATCCCTACGGACATACGCTGATTCTGGTGAACCAATTGCCCCAATCCGGTGATCAGCCGGGAGTTTTGTTGTCGGTTGACGCACAGCCTGATAAAACCATTGCCATAAAACGTTTCTGGAAGGGAAATTTTTTGTTTGAAACTTCCGGAGTCATTGGCGAACCTGGTTTTAAAGCTTTCCGCCCAATCGAAGTTCATAATGGTGGCTATCATCTGTTGAAGTCGGGTGAGTTAAACGAAGGTTCGGGCCATATTCCATTCTCGTTGCAGCAAAAAGGTATGAAAAGCGAAGATTTTTATCACGCCATGGAACGGGTGATTAATCCTAAACCCCTCGATCCTGAAACCGCTATGCTTGATTTGATCAAAGCATTGCACGAGCAATTGACGGTTCGTGTGAACTCGGTTGAAACGGGCGAAAAATATATGCGGGCACATCCTGGAACGGTAATTCCAATGCCAACCAGGCCAACCGGAGTATTTCAGACTGGCGGTGTTTGGGAAGATTTTTCGACCCCAAACCGCGATTTACGTTTGCTGATTGCCATCGATGCTGTAATCGATTTCCCGGCGAAAGTATTGCGATCTCCTGAAGATTATAAAATGCCGAAGTTGAAATCGGCAGAAGCCGTGAAAAGCAAGCTCGACGAAATTTTGAAGGCTAAGATGGAAGAGTTATCGATCACTTATATTCGGAGCAATGGCAGCGAACAAAAGCTGACTTTGGCTGAAATCCTGAAACGGCGCGCTGCGTTTGAAATTGCCTACAACCCAAACGACGGACCAGAAATTCGCTGGGGAGCGCCACAAGGCAGCGCTGAACGATCAACCTGTAAACGACAGGTTCCGCCCGCGCAAGCGAAGGTAATGAACGAAACCAGAGCATGGTTCCACAAACGGCTTCACCCGCCAACATAGAAAGTATTCGGTTGGCAGTCGCAATTGCCAGTAAAAAAGGATCGGATCTATACCAAAAGATCGGATCCTTTTTTTGTTTCCCTCCTTTTTTGGGAGGGCTAGGTAGGGGCTTTTCTTTCTAAATTTTTCTCATCCTGAAAAACTGCTTCAGTTCTTCTTTTCGCTCTTTGGGCAAATTGTGCCAGCGAATGCCCTGCACGGCGCCTTCCAAGCCTTGTAACATGCACAAACAGGCGCCTTCGTCAATGGTTTGAAGCCGGATAAAAGCTTGCTCTGCGCCAACCGCGCGCAGTTCCTCCGGCGTTGTGATTCCAACTTCTTTCAGTTTCTCTGCGACTACTTTGCCGATATTGGGCATCTCAGTCAATTCGGTTTTCATATGATTCTGGTTTTCAATACAAATGTAATATTCAGGCTCCAAACTGACAACTTTCTTCCTTTTTCCAAATGTTTGTTAACGCTTTCCAATTCACTTTCAACCAACTTACATGGCGTTTCAATTTTTAGTTAATTTCACGCCAATTCCTTAACAGGAAAATAAACATGGATAAAACTTCTATTCTTTTTTGCAATTGTGGTGCTGGTGTAATTTCTGCGGAAAAGTCGGAACAAATTCAGGCAGTGATAAAGTCGCTCGATGCTGATTTGTTTCAGTTGCACGATTTCTGCGGGATTGTGTTGAACCGCAAAGATTTCGTTGAGGAAATAGATCGCAAATACAACCGAAAAATCGTGGCAGCCTGCTATCAGCGTGCCATCAAAAGTATGCTGGCGCAAAACGGTTTGGAGCTTTCGGGTTTGGAAGTGCTAAATTTTAAGGAGCTTTCCGCTGAACAGATCGGGCAAAAACTGCGTGCTGATTTTGCCGTTCAGGAAGGGAAGGCAAATGAGCAGCAAGTTGAAAGTGGTTTGGATGTGCCAGCCTGGTATCCGGTGATTGACCAGCCTTTGTGCATCGATTGCGGGAAGTGCTTCAAGTTCTGCCTGTTTGGCGTTTACGCGTTCGACAACAAAAAGCTGAAAGTGGTGAAGCCGCTGGCTTGTAAAAATAACTGTCCGGCTTGCGGAAGAAACTGCCCAATTTCGGCCATCATTTTTCCACGCCTGAAAGAAAACAGCGTGTTGGCAGGGGCAGAGCCCGGTACAGAAGTTAAACCGAAAGGACTGGCGGCTGACATCAATATGATTTCGACCCTGAACCAGCGCTCGGCCATGCGCCGCAATATTTTCAAAGCCGGACTGATGGAACAGGCCGAAGCAGAACGCCGGAAAGCGCTGGATGAAATGAAGAAAAACAATAATTTACCCCCATCCCCCTAAAGGGGGCAAAAAGTCCCCTTCAGGGGATTTAGGGGTGTCTTGAATATATGGGATTACTAAAAAATATACTATTCCGCAGCGACAAACGATGCTTGTACAAGTTCATGGTAAACATGGGCATCAAAGGATCAATGTCGTTTGCGCGTTTTCAGAAACGGCAAAAAAAAGGTGAGTTTTTTCCCGCCTTTAACTTTATCTCAATAACCGACGACTGTAATCTGAATTGTCAGGGTTGCTGGGTGATGGGAAAGGAGAAAAACAGCCGTATGCAGCCCGAACAACTTAACCGGATCATCACCGAAACCAAACAGGCTGGTTCGTATTTCTTCGGAATTTTGGGTGGCGAACCGCTGTTGTACAAGCCGCTTCCGGAGATATTCAAAAAACATTCGGATTGCTATTTTCAGTTGTTTACCAACGGCACGTTGCTTACTCCTGAAATGGCCGAAACCTTACGCCAGTGCGCCAATGTCACGCCGCTGATCAGTTTCGAAGGTGATGAAAATGTTGCGGATGTTCGTCGTGGCGGCAAAAATGTACACCAATCGGCATCGCAGGCCATCGAAAATGCAACCAAAGCTGGACTGATTACCGGCGTGGCCATCAGCGTGTGCAAATCGAACCTCGAAATGGCCATGTCGCCTGAATTTATCAACGGTCTGATCGACAAAGGCGTGGCCTATTTGTGGTACTACATTTACCGTCCGGTGGGGCCAAACCCGAATTACGAGCTGGCTTTGAGTCCGGATGAGATTCGGCAGCTACGCCACCACATGGTGGATGCCCGCGTGAAATACAGCATTGCTATCATTGATACTTATTGGAATGCCGATGGTGTGGGTATGTGTCCGGCTGCCGAAGGGCTGAGCCACCACATCAACGCGTCGGGTTATGTAGAACCTTGCCCGATCATTCAGTTTGCTGCTGAAAACATCGACGAAAAACCGCTCGATCGCTTGTATGCTGAGTCGTTGTTTTTGAGCGATTTCCGCAGCAGCATTCAACAAAAGACCAAAGGCTGCGTTGTGATGGAAGATCCGCGCTGGCTGGCCGATTTCGTGCAAAAGCATCAGGCAAAAAATACTTCAGGACGAAAGGATGAGCTTTATAAACTAGCTGCCGCTCCTGAGACATTCAGTCACGGTTCGTGCGAAGTAATTCCGGAGAAAAGCCGGATTTACCGCTTTGCCAAGAAACGGGCATTTTTTGGGCTAGGAGCCTATGGGTAAGAAGTTGGGAGTGAGCTAGAGTTCGGAGTGCCTAAAGTATTTCAGACTTCACTCTAGACACTCCGAAATTTAGGCACTTCGAACTTGAAATTTGAAATGAAGGTTAAAGAAAACATATTGCAGGTTCCGGATAAGGCGTTGGTGCGAAACCGGTTGAGAAAGGCGGCCCGTGAATTGGTTGCCGAACGGGGTATTTTACCGCCGGTCCGTTTCGAATTTATCCAGCAGATGGCCGACGAAATCATCGCGCTAACGGGCACCGATGCGGCTTTTCGCGAATTTGCGATGGTGGTTAGCGGAAACGAAATCTGGCGCTCGGTGGTGGCTGCCACGCCATACAATCGCCGCCTGCTGCTGTTGCCGCAATGCCTGAAAAACAATAGTTCGTGCCATGCCGAAATCGACGAATTGGGACTGATTTGTGCCGGATGCCAAAGCTGCCAGATCGATTCGATTT
>DAOPZV010000215.1:0-4242 GCA_035353575.1 Prolixibacteraceae bacterium
AAAGGAGATCAATCATGGAAAAAACAATAAATCTTACGCTTAAGGTTTGGCGTCAGAACGGTCCCAGAGAAAAAGGCCGTTTCGAAACCTACAAGGTTAGCAACATCTCAATCGACAGTTCGTTCCTCGAAATGATGGATATTTTGAACGAACAACTGATCAGCGAAAACAAGGAACCTGTTGCTTTCGACCACGACTGTCGCGAAGGTATCTGCGGAATGTGTTCGCTGTACATCAATGGCCGTCCGCACGGACCAGACGACGATGTTACCACTTGCCAGTTGCACATGCGCAAATTTCAGGATGGACAGACTGTTACCATCGAGCCCTGGCGTTCGGCTGCTTTCCCTGTAATCAAAGACTTGATCGTTAACCGTAGCGCTTTCGACCAGATTATCGCTGCCGGTGGTTACGTGTCGGTTAGTACAGGTGGTGTGCCAGATGCAAACGCTATCCCAATCCCAAAAGTGGATGCTGATGAGTCGATGGACGCAGCTTCATGTATTGGTTGCGGCGCCTGCGTTGCAGCTTGTAAAAACGGATCGGCTATGTTGTTTGTTTCAGCAAAAGTGAGCCACCTGGCTTTGTTGCCTCAAGGCCGCGTTGAAGGTGCCCGTCGCGCCAAAGCAATGGTTGCCAAAATGGACGAACTGGGCTTCGGTAACTGTACCAACACCGGCGCCTGCGAAGTGGAATGCCCTAAAAACATTTCATTGTCGAACATCGCCCGTTTAAACCGCGAGTTCCTGAAAGCAAAGTTGAAAGACTAGATTTTAGGTAATACAACAGGCGAATATATGCCTGAATCTATTGATATTCAAGCCCTGAAGAATAATTTCTTCAGGGCTTTTTTCTTTTTGTGGCTGAGTAAATCAAGATATCTTCAATCAGCAAGTTTATGAGCAATGGGCTGTTAATATCTTCATTTATAAACACTATAATCATCTATTATATAGCAAATTAGTAATCATTTTAAACAAACACCTGTTAATTAGTTCCTTTGCGAATACCAGAAAAATGAACCTCTATTTTGTATATTCGCATAGAGTACCAAAAAAAAGAGAATTTATGCCTTACAGGAGACTACCGAATACAGATGTTGCCAGGCTTCGCGCTATTGAAGCCGGACTGGATCTTGGAAAACGAGTAGCGTTAAAAAACCTGGCCTTCAGCCAACAAACGCTTGAAAGCCTGCAAACTTTTTATCCTCACTTTCTGGGGGCTATTCGCCAGCTAAATATTTCCAAGCAAAACCAGTTTGATCGCTCGAAAGAATACAGCGAAATTTTCAGAAAAGCAAAACTTTACATTTCTCACTTTTTGCAAGTTGTAAATTTTGCTATTCTTCGCGGAGAGATGAAACCTGAAGTATTAGAATTTTATGGGTTAAAAGCCAGCTCGAAAGCTACGCCTCCGCTAAACCTTGAAGCTCATGTGATGACTTGGGGCGAACGTGTTATTGAGGGCGAGCAAAAAAGGGTGAAAGCCGGAGGAAGTCCGATTTACAGTCCGTCGATTGCTTTGGTAAAGGTTCATTATGAAGAGTTTGTTGAAGCCTACCGGCATCAGAAAATGCTTCAGAATATAACCAACCGGGCCTCGCAAAAAGTATCTGAAATGCGGGAGCAAGCCGACCAAATGATTCAGGAAATGTGGAACGAGATTGAAAATTCTTTATCTCATTTGCCTGACGACGAAAAAAGGGAAAAAGCTTCAGAATACGGGATTGTTTACGTTTACCGGTCTTCGGAACAACGAAAAATGGAACTCGAAGATTTGCAACAAAGTCTTTTCTTTTCTTAATAAAAATCAATCAATTCGCTATGCCTGTGGATCAACCTGATTTACGGGCATTTTTGTTTTAATACGTTCTCCTTTATAAATTAAATAAAGAACCCAGCAAACTAAAGCCAGACTGATAATTACCACAAAAATCTGACCCGGCTCGGTGCCAAACTCCTCAACATCTTTTGTTATTGTACCCTTCCCTATCAGGAAATAACCCAAAACGCCGACCAGATTATTAAAAAAATGAGCCAAAACCGGAACCCACATTGTTCCTGTCCAAACCAAAAGATACCCAAACATGGCACCCAAAATCATCCGGGGCAAAAACCCGTAAAACTGCAGGTGCATGGCGCTAAAAATGAAAGCCGTTATCCATATACCCATGTGTTGACTGCGAGTCCATTTAGTAAATATTCGCTGAATAACACCGCGAAACATGAATTCCTCACCAATTGCGGGAAGTATTGCGATCATAAAAATATTGAAGAGCAAACCGCCAATTCCATTTACCGCCATAAATTTATCAACCAAAGCTTTGGCATTGTCCTCCATATTTCGCATCCAGTTCTCCAACCCCTGAAGGAATCCAGGCAAAGCCATTTTGCTGTTAAGGTCACCTAAGAAATTAATAAATGGAACAATAGCAATAAGCCCCAAGACCGCTAAAATGTATGAACGAAATTTAGTTGTCCGGTCGATTAAAAGATATTCGGAGACGTTACCATAATAAATGCGGCCTAAAATAAAAGGAGGAAAAATAAACAAGCCTATCGACTGAAGCACCTGCATGTATTTCAGAAAATTGATGTATCCCGGATCGTTTGGTGCCGACCCCGACATTACTGAGATTAAGCCATTGCTTCCGTAAAAAGGAAAAGCAAGAATAAATCCAATTACCATAAACAGAAACAATGAAGCCACCATAACAAATATGGAAAACATTAACTGAGCCAAGGGCTTCATATCACGAAATGCAGAGAAATCCATGTGTTGTTTTTTGTTCGGGAACAAAGATACATTTCAAACCAATATCGAGACTCGACCAAATTCAAAAGTTGATTTTCTAATCCTCACTAATCAGCGCCTCAATTTCGGCCAGGTGTAACTTAAAGTGAGGCAAATACCCTTCAATATTCTGGCGTAGCGAAATCGTCTCATTTTCTCCGCTAATCCATTGGTTCCCGAGTTTTTCGGCATTTACATTCCTGATAACATGAACGATGTGCAGATTCGAAAACTTCCACAATTGCACCAGGTTGTGCCAGTCTTCTTGCTGATAGTTCTGGATGGCAATCCAGCGGTCGTTGTTGCCAAAGGTGGCATAATTCGGAAAAGTCATCGGGCTTTCACGGTATTGCAAATGCACAATCCGGTGCGTGTTGTTCGAAGCCGAATCAATCATGTGTCCTAAAACCTGGCGGATACTCCGATTCTGGCTGTTTCGGCGGTTACTGGTAATTTCTTCTGAAAGACTCAACAAACGTGGCTCCCAGGCTTCAATCAACTGAAGCATTTTCTGACAATCAGGTTCAAATGTATTCATGGCTGTTTAATTGTTGAAATGAACCACAAAATAGTAAATTGTAAATACTTAAATGGTAAATGGTAAAAAAATTATACTTTTGCGCCGTGCTTTCGGGTTGAAAGCCGTGTACTTGGTAACCACGTAAAAAACAAGAAAATGAAAAAAGAAGTATCTGTATTGTTTATGCTTGCAGGCATATTGTTTGCCACCTGCCTCCTAATTTCCAACATCCTTGCTACCAAAATCCTGATGATCGGTCCGTGGTCGGCACCGGCTGGCGTGTTGATTTTTCCGGTTGCTTATATCCTGAACGACGTAATTACCGAAGTGTGGGGATTCACCAAGGCCCGCCTGATTATCTGGACAGGTTTTGCTGTTAATGTGTTGGCCGTTGTATTTTTTACCGCCGGAATTGTAATTCCGGGAGCGCCTTTCTGGCAAAATCAGGAAGCCTTTGCCACCATTTTAGGCAATACGCCGCGTATCGTATTGGCTAGTTTGAGTGCCTACCTCATCGGTTCGTTCCTGAATGCTTTTGTGATGAGCCGCATGAAAGTGTTGACCAAAGGGAAAGGCTTTTCTGCAAGGGCTATTTTGTCAACCTTGGCCGGAGAGAGCGCCGATTCGTTGATCTTTATTTGCATAGCTTTCATCGGACAATTTCCAGCCGGAGTGCTGATTACCATGATTTTCACTCAGGCTATGATGAAGACCATATACGAGATTCTGATTCTGCCGGTGACCATCTGGGTGGTTAATTTTGTAAAGCGAGCTGAAGGAGTTGATACTTTCGACACGAATCTGTCCTATAATCTTTTCAGGGTAAAAGAAATCTAGAAAATGAGTAAAGCATTAGTTGTATTTTCCGGCGGACAAGACTCAACCACTTGTCTTTTCTGGGCTTTGAAGAATTTTGACGAAGTGGAAAC
>DAOPZV010000215.1:4342-5619 GCA_035353575.1 Prolixibacteraceae bacterium
CCGGCCTGCCAATTGCGCCGGAACGGATTAGAAAGCTATTTATTTCGAAAAATCTAGTGAGGGCTTCACTTTAAGTGAAACCCTCACTAAGAATATCGCACCTTAACTCGCAACAATATCATGAACGATTTAAAAAACCTCGGAAACCAAAGCAAATACCTGTTCGACTACAGCGCCGAAATGCTGGAAAGCTTTGACAACAGACATCCGGAGAACGACACCTGGGTGAAATTCAATTGCCCTGAATTTACCAGCCTGTGCCCCATTACCGGACAGCCCGATTTTGCTACTATTTACCTGAGTTATATTCCTGATCAGAAATTGGTTGAAAGCAAAAGTTTGAAGCTGTACCTCTTCAGTTTCCGCAACCACGGCGCTTTTCACGAAGATTGCATCAACATCATCATGAAAGACCTGATTAAGCTGATGGAACCAAAATACATTGAGGTCTGGGGAAAGTTTTTGCCACGTGGAGGACTGAGCATAGACCCGTATTGCAATTACGGCAAGCCCGGCACCAAATATGAGCAATGGGCCGAGTACCGCCTGATGAACCACGATTTATATCCTGAAAAGATTGATAACCGCTAAAATAAAAATGGATTCCTGCCGAAAGCAAGAATCCATTTTCGTTTTATTGTAATACTGTGAATTAGAATTCGGCATTCTTTGGTGTACGTGGGAAAGCAATCACGTCGCGAATATTGCCCATTCCGGTTACGAACAACAACAAGCGTTCGAAACCTAAACCGAAACCTGCGTGAGGCACAGTTCCAAAACGGCGGGTATCGAGGTACCATTCCATTTCGTGCGCCGGAACGCCCATCTCGTTCATGCGGGTAACCAGTTTGTCCAAATCTTCCTCGCGTTGCGATCCGCCAATAATTTCGCCAATTCCAGGGAACAAAACATCCATTGCGGCAACCGTTTTTCCATCCGGATTTTGCTTCATGTAGAACGCTTTGATTTCCTTCGGATAGTTAATCAGGATAACCGGTTTCTTGAAATGTTTTTCAACCAGGTAACGTTCATGTTCGCTCTGCAAATCGGTTCCCCAGTCAACCGGGTACTGGAATTTGTTCTTTTTATAGTGGTTCGAGTTTCTTAGAACGTCAATAGCTTCGGTATATGGCAAACGGATAAAATCGTTTTCGAGCACAAAGCGCAATTTTTCGATCAACTCCATCGAACGCTCGTCCATCGGTTTGTTTTTTTCTTCTTCCTGAAGGCGTTTGCTCAGGAATTCGAGGTCTTCCATGCAATTGTCGAGCGCATAT
>DAOPZV010000216.1:0-5616 GCA_035353575.1 Prolixibacteraceae bacterium
AAGGATAGCTTTTGGGCTGCCATCTGCACCCTTCTCCCACAAAGAAGGGCTAAAAATGAGCTTATACAAGTTTTGGTTTAGATAACCTATTTCTTCAACTCCTCTCTGCATCAAAGCAAAAAAGGCCCTCTCCCGAAGGAAAGAGCCCATCCATGAAAATTAACATTAACAATTTATCTGAATCTCAAATTCAGAGCAATATTATTGGAAGCGAGGCCTGTTGTTTGTTTATAGTGCCCAAACCGAAGCTCGACCATCGAGATTGCTTTTATACCAAACAATCCTTTAAGCGGTACGAACCGAAAGTTTAGCCCCATGTAGTTCGAGTTAAAGGCCGAGTATTCGTAATTACTCGTGGCATATTGAGCGCCAAGCTCGTGCCCGTAAATGGGAGCAAAGTATTTGGCTGCTGTTTGCGTGTAATACCTATAAAAAGGACTGAGCGAAACAAATGGAGTAATTTTAAACACCGTTTCGATATTGGCTGTGTGAGCCGAAATGCCCCACGAATCGATGTAATAGCGGTAATATGTCCTGAAAATAATCCTGTCGCCTGCAAAATAGTTGAACCTCACTCCTACCGGCAGTTTAAATCTCGATGAAGGCAGTTTCTCCTTTCCGACACTGTTACCCGCATTGTTGTAATAAACACGGTGAAACGGTAATCCAAGGTATCCGCCCTGTGCAATCAGATCGGTCATAAAAGCAAGCTGCATGCTTGGATTTAAAACCTGTGAAAGGTTAAATGAAGCGGCAAACGTGCTCCTTAATTTCGATGGAATTGAAGAAGAAGAACTGCTTCCGCTGGCAGAACTGTTGGATGAAGTTGTTGTTTGAAATTCGCGCGGATAAATCATCTTTACGCCATCGAGGTATAGAATTCCCTTTGCGGTAAATTCACGGTTCTTGTCGGCCGAAAGCTTCGAATAAAAGCCATTAAGGCCATACGAATGATAAGTATATTCTGACGAGATAGCGGCACCCAAACCCCAGGTGGTACGTTTGGCTTCGTCTTCAATTTGCCAGTTTAACGATGGGTAAACCCGCGATCCCCAGGTTTGCGAACTTCCGTTTTTATTTACGTATGCGGCCGACGCGGCCGTGTGATGATCGTAACCGAACCCGAAATTGTAGGTCTGTTTTCTGTTTTGAGTATCGAATTTAATGAATTTCAGATCGATTGCATTTGAAACTTCAGTAAGCTTCTGAGTTCCGAGTCCACCGAGTATGGCCGAGTGGTTTCCGGTTTGCGAATAATAATCTGAAACCAGGTTTGCCTCTTCAAAAGTGAGGTTTGTCTTCTTGTATTCTGATGAATTATAGGGCGACTGTCCGAACGATTGCAGGAAAAGCAAAAAGCTTCCAAGCACAGCTAAACATGTTTTACGCATAGTTTTTTCTTAAACGATAAATACTTTTATTACAAAAAGGGAGACTGCTTCTAAGGCTGTATCAAGCTAAAATCGAGTAGTTAAACGAGATGAATGTTGCATCATTCTTCTTTGACTCACCCCGTCCGTCGCAAGCTCCGGCCTGCCCCTCTCTTTCGAGAGAGGGGCAAAGCACATCAACGATGGGCTTGGGGTGAGTTATTAAAGAACTCATATTAAAGCGTATTCTTCGGCCTTTTTTAGCATTGACATCAATGCTAATTGCAGCCACATCCTCCTCCAACTTTACCACCATCGGCACCGGACGCCCCTTCGGTTATCGCCTGGAAATAATTATCGCCTTTCTCTACCTTACGCATCGAAAGTTCCATCTCCGAATCGTTGATTTTGTTCTTCTGAAATTCTTTAACCGTAACACACGAGCTCAGGAATAAACCTGCAACCAGCGCAAACGGCAATCCTTTTAAATTTTTTGTTTTCTGCATGCAATATGTTTTAGTTTGAATATTTCGAATTGCTTATTATTTCATTTTTAATCTGTAACACACATCTATGAACTGCTTTTTTCTTGTTTCCCCTGGTTCCGGCCAGAGTTCCCTCACTATGTTCGGGATGACAATTTATTCTTGTCTTCTTTGCGGAAGGATAATCGGGCGGCTTCGCCGCCCGATTATCCTTGTATTTACGATTATAAAAATGTCATTCCGAATGAAGCCAAGCGCAATGAGGAATCTATTTTCCCCATCGAATTCTCTTTATCCGAAAAACCTGAACATTAACTCGTGATGACGTACCTCGCCCATTTTCTAATGCTTTAAATGAATATTCTTTGATGTAAATAAATTGTTGTAATCGTCAATAATCACACATTCCACGCCATTCAGCTGATTGATCAGATCAACGCCAAGTTCAACGCCAAGAATGGTTACCGGGGTAGCAAGTGCATCGCACAATTCGGCATTGGGCGAAAAAATAGTCACACTTTTAATTCCCCTGACCGGAAGCCCTGTTTTCGGATCAATGGTATGCGAATACTTTTTACCGTCGATGACAACAAACTTTTCGTAATTTCCTGAAGTAGCTACAGCCCCTTCTGTAATTTCGAGGTACGAAAATGGTTGTCCGGCGCTGTCGGGATGCACAATACCAATGGTCCAGGGCTTTCCGTCGGGTTGATTTCCCCAGACCGCGAGATCGCCCGAAGCATTCACAATGCCACTGGCAACACCGTTTTCCCTCAGAAGTTTTTTAGCCATTTCGGCGGCATATCCCTTTCCGATACCACCGAAGCCAATCCGCATACCTTCTTCTTTCAGAAAAACAGTGTGGTTCTCGCAGTCGAGTACTATATTGCGGTAATTAATCAGCCTAACCATTCGCTTTGCCGTTTGCTTATCGGGCAGCGAAGTCATTGTTTGATCAAAATTCCAGAGTTTTTTGTCGATTGAACCGTATGTTAAGTCGAATGCGCCTTGTGTAACCGACGAAATACGAATGCTGCGCTCGATTAATCCGAAAGTTTCTTCACTTACTTCAACCGGTTGAATACCTGCATTCCGGTTGATCTGATTTGTTTCGCTGTTTTCCTTAAATGTCGAGAGCAATTCTTCAATTCGCCTGATTTCAGCCACAGCCGCGTCAATCTGTTTGTTGGCCCAGTCTTCGAGCGACGCAACTACTGTAATCTGAAACCAATTTCCCATCAGCTTCATCTCTCTTTTGTATGCCTGAAGCTTCATGCGCTTACTTTTTTGCTTCAATCAACTGTTTTATTTCGCTGGTAAAGGCGTCGGCTCCCAGGGTATAAAAGCCATCCCATTGCCTGATAAGCTTTCCATCGCAATCGATGAGCACGGTTAGCGGGAATGTGCCTTTTGAATTGTATGTTTCGGCAAGTTCTTCGTTTTCCTTTTGTATATCTGCCGCAAGCTGATGCTTCTTCATGCGTGGAAAATCGGCATTGATGTAAACCAGATGTGCATCAGCGTATTTCCTGAATGCTTCATTGTCTAAAATTTCCCTGTGCATCCGGATGCATGGCCCGCACCAGTCGGATCCGGAGAAATTCAGCAAAATATATTTGTGCTCGGCACGCGCTTTTTGTTCTGCATCTTCCATCCGGTTGGGCGCGGCCTTTCCTGTAACAAATGCGAACAGCATTAACACTGAAAAAAGTAGTTTCATTTTGTCTTTTTTAATAAACATTGGGTTTCAACAACTGCTTTTCAGAAATGTTAGCCTCTTTAACGCTGATTTAGCATAGTTTAACATTCCATTTTCTCAAATCATTTTCAAATCCCGAAAGCTAAGTCTGATGCAGTTAGCCGAAAATCTTTTTTTTAACTAAAACACCGGCACCGGCAACATCCATCCATTTCGAAACAGCCGGCAATTCCCTGTTTTTTTCGAAATGTATCCGAAAACAAAAAGTCCTACCCTACTCCATCAGAAGCAAAGATTTCCTCACTGAGGCTTAAAAAATGTTAAACCTGAATCCGGAAGTTGCGGCTGGTTGTGAAACGGATTCACTTTTCCGGAAGATTGATTCAGAAAAACCGCATGAGAGCTTACATTAACATCAGTACTGATGCTGCAGCAAGTAAAATAAGCGAAATGACAAACACAGCAACAATGTCGATGGTTATCCCAAACATTCTAACCGTAAATCGATCGAATCTTTTCTGAAGACGATGCCTGTGTTTCAGTTTCATCTCCGCTTCATGAGCCTCGTGCATTGCCTGGGTTTCGTGTGCCAGCTCTGCTTCCTGTTCTTTAACCAGGCGTTCGCGCTCTTCGGGGGTAACACTGTGTCCGCATTTCAAACAAATAACATCCCACTCGCTAATGTGGCCCTTACAATTTGGACAAGTAATTGCAGTCATAGCTTTTGTGATTTATTGAATGTCATTTATCTATATGGTGCGTCGTGTAGTTTTGTTTCAGAAAAGAACAACTATTTTATTTGTTTGAAGTTCCCGATTAGATCGGTTATTTTCTTGTGATTTTTATATTTTTTTCCAAAGGTCAATCACTTCTTCCAACTTTTATTTTGCTCAAAAAGGGTTCATCAATTCCGTAACTAAATGGTTTGTGCTATATTTAACGCTTCAGAACACAAACAAAAATTTAAATTACAAACCAACAAAAACAATCTACTATGTCAACGATGCACAATAGAAGAGATTTTTTCAAACTGTCAGCTGCAGGCGCGCTTGGTATTGCTGTACTGGGTCAATACGGATGTGCTGCCGCTGCTGCACCTGATCGTAAAAGCTTTGGCGTTGGGCTTCAGCTCTACACTTGCAGAGACGCCATGGCTGCTGATGTTCCCGGAACATTGAAGAAATTATCAGACCTTGGTTACAAAAATCTTGAACTGGCCAGCTATGCTGATGGCAAATTCTACGGTTTTGCACCAAAGGAATTCAAAAAAATGGTGAATGATTTGGGTATGGATATCATCTCAAGCCATGCTGCCGTTGAATCAAAAGGAATTACCATCGACGTTGCTAAAAAAATGGCCGACTCTCATGCTGAAATGGGCGTTAAATATTGCATTCAGCCTTGGGTAAACGACGAAGACCGCACCATTGAGAAATTTAAACAGATGATTGGCGACTGGAATCAGGTTGGTAAAATCATGAAAGAAGTCGGAATCCAGTTTGGTTACCACAACCACAATTTCGAATTTAAAAACATGGACGGCGTTGTTCCTTATTACGACATTTTTATGCCTGAAATGGACAAAGACCTCATCACCATGGAGCTTGATTTGTTCTGGGCCAATAAAGCAGGACAAGATCCGGTTGAAATGTTCAAGAAATACCCGGGACGCTTCCAGTTGCTGCACTTCAAAGATATGCACCACAAACAAGATCCGTTCTTTGATGTAATTAAAGACGACGTTTGCGAAGTTGGTGCTGGTGTTATCGATTTCAAAACGATCCTGAAATCAAAAGATATTGCCGGAATGAAATATTTCTTCGTTGAAGACGACAATCAAGGCAATGGAAAAACTTTCGAAACCCTCGAAACAAGCATTAAAAACATCACAACCAAAATTTTGGTATAAGAAGTTTTATAATTTTTAACCACAGATCACACAGATAAAAAAACACAGAGTAAAACAGAGAATAAATTATTCACTCTGCGTTACTCTGTGCAAATTCCGTGAGACTCTGTGGTTAACTTTTAAATGAGAATATCCGTTTGAGTACCTAACATA
>DAOPZV010000217.1:0-5585 GCA_035353575.1 Prolixibacteraceae bacterium
GTTGCGGCCATCCTGATGCCGATTAGTTCAGTATCAGTGGTTGTATTTGCCAGTTTTTCAGTAAGTTTAAGAGCGAAAGTTTTAAAAATTTAAACTATACAAAGATGTCAGTTGTAATTATACTGGTTTTTGTGGCGATTGTCATGGCAGGAGGTTTCCTGGTAGCCTTTATCTGGTCGGTAAAGAACGGCCAATACGAGGATACCTATACCCCTTCTGTACGGATTTTATTTGACGATCTGCCGGTGAAAGAAAGCAAGGAGCAGGAAGAAAGAAAAGAGGAAAAAGGAGACGGGAAACCGGAGAATGAGGAAAGTCGCAGTGGACAGTCTCAGTGAGCAAGAGGAATTTGAAAATTTGGGGATTTGAAGATAAAAGCGAAGGTTAAATGGTTGAATGGCTAAATTGTTAAAGTCGACAATCCAACAATTTATCAATTAAACAATTGACTTTTCAACTCCGAACTCTAGCTCACTTTAGGCATTCCGAACTTTAATTGAAAATTTATAAAAACTAAATACTACTCTATGGAATTACAAAAGTTTTCGTACGACAACCGCATCACCCGGAACTTTGCGATTGCAACAATCGTTTGGGGAGTTGTGGGGTTGGTGGCAGGCTTGTTGATCGCCCTTCAAATTTTTATTCCGTCGATGAATTTTGGACTTGAGTTCACCACATTTGGCCGAACGCGTCCGGTTCACACCAATGCGGTGATTTTTGCTTTTGTTGGAAATGCCATTTTTACAGCCGTTTACTACTCGTTGCAGCGACTGCTAAAAACCCGCATCTACAGCGAAACCCTCAGTAAAATCCATTTCTGGGGATGGCAATCAATTATTGTTGCCGCAGCGGTTACTTTGCTGGCCGGATTTACAACCGGTAAAGAGTACGCCGAACTGGAATGGCCAATCGACATTGCTATTGCTGCCGTTTGGGTCATCTTCGGGATTAACATGTTTGGCACTATTTTGCAGCGACGTACGAGCCATATTTACGTGGCTATTTGGTTTTATATAGCCACCTGGGTAACGGTAGCCGTATTGCATATTTTTAATTCACTCGCAGTTCCGGTAAGTTTCCTGAAGAGTTACACTTTATATGCAGGTGTTCAGGATGCGCTGGTGCAGTGGTGGTATGGGCACAATGCCGTGGCATTTTTCCTCACTACCCCATTCCTTGGGCTGATGTATTATTTTGTGCCAAAAATTTCCGGTCGCCCGGTTTATTCATACAAACTTTCTATTGTACACTTCTGGTCGCTCATTTTCCTGTACATCTGGGCGGGGCCGCACCACTTGTTATACAGCTCGTTACCTGATTGGCTTCAGGCACTGGGAACTACCTTCTCGGTGATGCTTATCGCACCCAGCTGGGGTGGAATGATCAACGGTTTGATGACTTTGCGCGGAGCCTGGGACAAAGTTCGGCGCGATCCGGTACTGAAAATGTTTGTTGTTGGTATTACTGCGTATGGTATGTCAACTTTCGAAGGGCCAATGCTCTCGTTTAAGAATATCAATGCCATCAGCCACTTTACCGACTGGACCATCGGACACGTGCATATCGGCGCGTTGGGCTGGAACGGAATGTTAACCTTCGGTATGCTTTACTGGCTTGTTCCGAAACTGTACAATACCAAACTTTACTCGACCAAGCTGGCCAATGTACATTTCTGGATTGCCACGCTGGCTATTGTATTTTATGCCGTGCCGTTGTATATTGGCGGTATCACCCAGGCCTTGATGTGGAAACAATTTACTCCTGATGGCTTCCTGAAATATCCAAATTTCCTTGAAACCGTTAGCCAGTTGATTCCGATGTACACCATTCGTGCTTTTGGAGGTGCGTTGTATGTTGCGGGATTCTTAATTCTGGTGTTCAACATCGTAAAAACCATTCAGGCAGGATCGTTTGTTTCTGAAGAAGAAGCGCAGGCCCCGGCTTTGCATCCCGAATCGTTTACAAAAACCAACTCAGAAACATGGCACCGTTTCCTCGAACGCAAACCTATCCGCTTTCTTGCTTTTGCCACCCTGGCCATATTAATTGGCGGTATTGTTGAAGTTATTCCTACCTACCTTGTCAAATCGAATATCCCGACAATTACGAGTGTTAAACCTTACACACCACTTGAGCTGCAAGGACGCGACATTTACGTGAAAGAAGGTTGCTACAACTGTCATTCACAGATGGTTCGCCCGTTCCGCTCCGAGACTGAACGCTATGGAGAATATTCCAAAGCAGGCGAATCGGTTTACGACCATCCGTTCCAGTTTGGTTCGAAACGCACCGGCCCCGATTTGGCCCGCGAAGGCGTAAAAACAGGCAAAATATACAAGCCAAACTCATGGCATTACAACCACTTCATCGATCCGCAAAAGCTGAATGAAGCGTCAATCATGCCGAAATATCCGTGGCTGGCCAAAAAGGAAATCGATATTGAATCGACACCGGCCAAAATTCACGTAATGAAGGTTTTGGGAGTACCTTACCCCGACAACTATGAGCAAAAAGCCGTTGACGATCTGAAAGCACAAGCCGACAGCATTGCCAAAGATTTGAAAGCAAACGGAATTCAAACCGACAGCAATCGAGAGATTATTGCGCTTATTGCATACATTCAGCGATTGGGAGTCGATATTTCCAATAAACCTGTAAAAAAGTAAGCCATGTTTAAGGAAACCCTCAGCAGCATTTTGAATGTTGAAATTTATGCAATTATAGGTTTCTTCATCTTTTTCAGCTTCTTCATTTTCGTGTCTATTCATGCCTGGAAAATGAAAAAAGAAGAGGTGGATGAATTCAGCAACCTTCCGCTGGATGACTCGGGAATGAAGATCGGAGACGGTTTAACGCAGAGCAGTAGGTAAAAGTTTGTCATTTGATTCGAGTCATTTATGGTCATTCATATCGTGATTGGCGACAAAAATAAATGACTACAAATGACCTAATGACAATTAATAACCAGTGACAAATAAAATTCAAAACATACATCACTATGCAAAACAACGATAACGAACTGAAAGAACCCAATGAAATTCACGAAGAAGTGGATGAAGTTACCCAAATCAAGTATTTTGGCGGACACGAATTCGACGGCATCAAGGAACTCGACAATCCGATGCCACCGTGGTTAAAATACATTTTCTATGTGACCATTATTTTGACCGTTACATACATTACCCGCCTTGTGGTTTTTAAAGACGAATCCATTATTCAGAAGAAAGAATATGGCCACGAAATGGCTGCTGCCCGTGCCAAAACCGAAACTGCCGAAAAGGAAGAAGCTACGAAAGCCGCTGAAAAACCGATGAGTCAGGAACAAATACTGGCTGCCGGGAAAGTTACTTTCGACAAGATTTGCTATGTGTGTCATGGCAAATTTGGCGAAGGTTTGGTTGGTCCCAATTTTACCGACGACTATTGGATTCACGGGAACAAACCCGAAGACCTGAAAAAGGTGATTGTTGACGGCGTTATCGACAAGGGGATGCTTTCGTACAAAAGCCAGTTGAGCAACAAACAGATCGACCAGGTGATTGCCTATATATTGAGTTTGCAGGGAACAAATCCGCCAAACCCAAAAGCACCTCAAGGCGTGAAAGTGGCTAAAAACTAACAGCAAAAATCATGGAAAATCCTGGAAGTTATCAGGAAACAACGTTTCGCGACCGCCCAACCACATTCGGGAAAGACGGCAAACGGGTATGGCTATTCCCCAAAATGCCAAAAGGAAAACTGTACAACATTCGGCGGATTATTGCCTGGGTGCTGCTCATCTTTTTCTACCTGGCTCCACACATTAAATTGAATGGAGAACCGCTTATCTTCCTGAATTTTGCCGAGCGCAAATTCGTATTGTTCGGTGGTGCTTTTTATCCTCAGGATTTTCACCTGCTTGTGTTGGCCATTATTGCACTGGTTGTGTTTATCGTGCTTTTCACCGTTATTTATGGCCGTGTATTCTGTGGCTGGGCGTGTCCTCAAACCATTTTTATGGAATTTTTGTATCGTCCTATCGAGTACCTCATTGACGGAACTCCTGAAAAGCAGCGAAAACTGGCACAAAAAGAAATGGACGCAGAAAAAATACTGAAACGTTTTCTGAAGCACAGTATTTACCTGATTATTTCGTTCTCTACCATATTAACGTTTGTTGCATACCTTATTGGAACTCCTAAAGCTGGTGAATTACTCAAGGGTTGGCCCACTCAGGAGTTCGGTACATTTATCGTTGTTTTGGCTTTTACCGGTGCGCACTATTTTGTGTTTGCGTGGTTCCGTGAGCAGGTTTGTACAGTTGTTTGTCCCTACGGAAGGTTGCAAGGCGTGATGCTCGACGTCAATACCATTCAGGTAGCTTACGACTATAAACGCGGCGAACCGCGTGGTAAAGGTGCCGACGGAAAGCACGGCGACTGTATTAACTGTAGTAAATGCGTTGCAGTTTGCCCAACAGGAATCGACATTCGCAACGGAACCCAGCTGGAGTGCATTAATTGCACCGCTTGCATCGACGCCTGCAACTCTGTGATGTCGGTTATGAACCGCCCGAAAGGACTGATTCGATTTGCATCAGAAAAATCGATTTCCGAAGGGCGGGAAATTCGTTTCAACGCCCGGGCTATATCTTATTCAGCAGTACTGGCCGTGTTGTTAATTGTAATTGGGTACCTGTTTACTGTTCGAGGAAGTGTAGAAACAACCGTCATCAGGGCACAGGGAACACTTTTTCAGGAATACGGGCGCGAACACTACAGCAATTTGTATAACCTTGAAATGGTGAACAAAACAAGTTCGCCGATCAAACTGAAGCTAAAATTGCTGTCTCCGGAAGGCGAAATCCTGATCATGGGTGATTCGCTCAAAGCCGGGAAAGGCGAAGTAATTCAGCGAAACATGATGATCGTACTGAAAAAGGAAATCGTAAAGCCTTCGAACCACATTGAAATTGGTGTATTTGAAGACGATAAACAAATTGACAAGCTTACGTCGACATTTGTTGGACCGAATTAAGAAAAAATGTTGGGAGTTATGCGTTTCAGGTACCGCGAGGGAAAAAACACGCAACTCGCAACCCCAAACAAGTAACAACAGAAAAAATGAAAATAAAATTTAACTGGGGAACCGGCATTGTAATCGCTTTTATCGTGATGATTGGCGGTATGATCACTTTAGTATCGATTGCTCTCAGGCAAGATTACGATCTGGTTGAAAGCGATTATTATGAGAAGTCGGTCGATTACCAAAAGCATATCGATCAGGTTAAAAACACGGATGCGCTGGCTGAAAAAGTAAAATTTGATCAGGCAAACGACTCGCTGAAGCTAACATTTCCGCAGCTTTCTGATGTTCAGAATTACTCCGGCGAAATACACTTTTACAGCCCGGTTGAAGCCAATCGCGATGAAACATTGAAACTGAAACTCGATAGCAAATTCAGCCAGTTGGTAAGTTTAAAGAACCTGAAAAATGGAAGATACACCGTGAAAATTGACTGGTCGGCCAATAAAACAGCATACTATCAGGAACAGGAGATTACTATCGGACAATAAAAATTAACAGTCATTCATAGTCATTTG
>DAOPZV010000218.1:0-5561 GCA_035353575.1 Prolixibacteraceae bacterium
TCTTAACTGATTAAATTGTTTTTCAAACCAAATATACCGAAACATTCTTTCATAAGCCACTATTTGCTGAAAAAAATCTATTTCAAGCTGAGCATTGATCGAACAAATAAAAGACTTATCTGTCTTAAATATGAAAAGAGTTTAGTTTTAACCTAAAAACAAGCATTATGAAAAAGTTTGCAGTATTGTTCTTCACGTTGTTTACTGTTTTGGCATTTTTCAATCAGGAAGTTAAAGCAATTGGTATCACAATTAAAGTTGAATTAGGAAAACGTACTCCGGAAGGGAATTGTGGCCCGGGCAGAGGAATTTGCAGTGTTACTATTGGAGGAACACTCCGCACTGTTCAGGGAGCAAAGCCAGGAACTGATCTTGAAATACTTGATGGTACCGCAGATTTGAAAGATGGGAAACTTTATGTGACTGTTCTGAAACCGATGAATGAAAAGGCAAAAAATGAAAAAGGTTCAGTCTCGGTTACACTTGATAAACCGGTCTTGGTTGATCCTACAGTAGCCAAGCAACTTGGTTCTCCTGGTTTAATGTTAGTCCCGGGAACTTATGAATTAAGCGGAAATACGTTTGTTTTTAGTGTGAAAAGTCCGAGGGATGCTGCTTCGGGTCAGGCTTCTGGGAAAAGGTAGTACAAAAAAGTGTTTTAAAGTAAACAGTTAGGTTATTTATCTTTTGGGCGAGAGCCGCTATCTGATTTTGCTTATTTATTTTTTGTGGCAAGTATTGCGTATATTTTTCAGTTAAATGTTTTTTAGAAACACAAAAAATATTGGCTAAAATTCTATGACATGCCCAATAGAGATGCATTTGGCTAGTTATTTTTATCCTTTAAGTTCTATTCCTCTTGTTGTTCATTTAAGTAGTAAACTCCTGCTACTTGACTGAACAGCAGGTTGAAGAGCTTAATTCTACAATATTGTTGCTACTATCCTTAAAAATCAAATTTCGTTGTCGATTTGAAGCATTCCATGATATGACCTTTCTAGAAGTTGAAACGTGAATTATTTCGTTCTTGAGTGTTTATTCGACTTGTTGTTTTCTTGATACGCGCATTTCTCTAATTATTTGCTTTTATCGAATCATGATTGAAACAATAAAATATTAAAAATATAATTATGAAAAAAATGAATCTAGCAGCTTTCTTAGTCTTAATTTTTATTAGCATTACTTCGTTTGCTCAAGGAACAGCGGAGATTCTGAAATCAAAGACAAAAAGTAATCAATCGAATGATCGTTCTATCAATGAACCCGATGAATCACTTATAGTTAAAATTCGCAGTACTGGTAGCGGAGTTGAATTAGCATTTAATCAGGCAATCGTTAGTCCGAGAGATGCTGCAAGCGGACTTCCTACCGGAAAGCGTCAGCACAAACCAGTTGTTATTACCAAAGAGTATGATAGGAGTTCGCCAGTTTTAGCCAGAAGTGGCGGTGGTTCAGGAAAAGTGTCTGTTCAGGATATTAGTATTATCGTTATATCGAAAGGAAGAACCCAAAAGTTGCCAGTGATTAATGGAACATTTGCCTTGCCCACAGATGGTAGAGATGATGATTGTGATTTAGTTGCCTCCTGGAGTTGGGGTGAGACGCAAAGTGGGCAGACTCCTGTTAAAGGTTCAATTACCGTTGGCCTTACAATTCAGAATGGCGCCTGTGTAGCAATCAAGCAAAAAGGAACAGGTGCTGACAAAGATTAACTTTTGAAGCAGCAAAAGTTGGAAACAACGTATTCATTTTTTAAAGTTTGCAATTATGAGAAAGTTATCTGTCTTGGGGTTTACGTTTCTATTTTGGATGTTATCATATGATGCTTTTTCGCATTCTCTCGTTAGCGAAAAAGATTCAGTTCAGGCCGAAAACAGTGAGAAGATTTTCCAAATCCATTTCCGGCCTAGTCTTGGACTTACTTTTGGGGATTCTAATTCAAGTGGAAGCAAAGTTACAAGCTTACAATGGCTTGGGACGTTAAATTCTGACTTAAACTACATTGGAAAGAAATTTGATTTTAGTTCGACTTTATTCATGCAGTATGGCGAAAATAAGCTTGAAGGTCAGGAGTCACAAAAAGTCCAGGATGCGTTTATATTGTCGCTCACTCCTTCTATTCCGGTGATAAAAATTCCGAAAATAAGGTTGTTTTTGGAAACTACCGCTGAGACAAATCTTGGCAAGGGAACTATTAATGACAATCCAACTGGCTTCGCCGATCCGCTATTTTTATACCAGACTTTATTTATAGGACAGAAGCATTATTCTTATCAGAAGGAGGATAAAACAACCTGGGACATTACCTATGGGGTTGGTTATGCTTTTCAGCAAACGCTCAATAAAGAATTTCAACCTCTCAGTCAGGCTGGAAACAATCCCAGTTTTGAGTCAGGATTTAGTGGAATATTGGAAGTTAGTCTTAACTCGAAGCTTTCAGAATCTGTAGATTTTATGTTGAATGCCAAAATGGTTGCTCTTTCGCGCGAAAATTTCTTTAAGGATTTCAACTCAAGCCGGAGGACAGTCTTAATTCGTTCAGGAATTTACTACAAAAAAGTGGGTTTTGAATACAATTTTCATCTGGTTCACGATATAAATTTGTCTGAAGACGACCTTGTTGACAAGTCGCTTATGCTCACTTTGACTTTTTAGAGCGGGATTCCGATTGGCTGTTAGAAGGAACCCTCATCAATTTTCAGTGATGAAGGTCCTTTTTCCCAGTAAACAAACGGCATTTAAGCGCTGTTAGTTAGTTTTCTTTATCCGGATAATTGAAAATGAGTATGTCGGCATGATGTAGGTGAAACTCTTGCTAACATCTATTTTTGAACTTACTGGCCGTGCAGTTTGGTTATTGGGTTTTCCTGACAGAACTGTACAAATTGCCGATTTTTCAAAGGTTTCCAAAGCGGGGAACTTAATTTCCGAAGTTACTGAAACTGGTAACATATTTACCATCTTAACGATGATATCGTTGGTTTTGCTGTCATGAACAACTGAAGCTGCTACTCGTTTAGGTACCGATTCGCTTAGTTCTGAGATTTTTATAGTGCTTTTCCAATAGGTATCTCCAGAATTTTGGCCATACAATTTTTGTACAAAATAATCGACAGTCGGTATAACCTCGGTGTTGTCAAAATAAATAAGATCAGGATTCCACTGGGTGTGGGCGTCTTTGGCAAGCAATGGTGCATACGATGCCATGCTGACGATGTCGCCGTTGCGTTCCAGAGAAGTCAGGTACAAGGCTTCTGAAAGGGCTGTTTCGATGTTGGTTGGCCGTCCTGGAAGGTGCGATGCGTATTCGCCAAGATAGACTTTGGATTTTTGGCGGTCATACTTGTCGTAAAACTGTTGATTATGAATAAACCAGCCCGGAGATTCATAGTAATGTTCATCAACCATTGGAACGCCCAGTTTTGTCGCAATCTTCCATCCTTCCACATAATCCGTTCCTTCAAAAAATGGTCCGACTGTGCCGATCACCGTGATTTCAGGATGTTTTGCTTTAATCGCCTTAAAAATCATAGCAAAGCGTTCCTCAAAAATATCGTTGATCAAATCTTCGTTTCCAATTCCAATGTATTTCAGGTTGAATGGAGCGGGATGGCCTGCTTCGGCACGTAGTTTGCCCCATCGGGTTTTGGCGTCGCCGTTTGCCCATTCAATCAGGTCGAGAATGTCCTGTACGTATTGTCCCATGTCGCACATAGGGATTCCACCTTGCTGGCCTGCTCCTCCGGTGCCCGAATTCTGGCAGGGCACTCCGGCGGCAATTACAGGCAGCGGCTGGGCGCCAATGTCCTCACAAAACTGGAAGTACTCAAAGTAACCGAGTCCCACGGATTGGTGGTAGCCCCACAGATTTCTTTGTGGCTTTCGCGATTCAAGCGAACCTATGGTGTTTTTCCAGCGATAAATGTTTGCAAGTCCGTCGCCGTGCGACACACAGCCTCCCGGGAAGCGCACAAACTTTGGATGAATATCGGCGATGGTTTGAGCCAGATCTGCCCGCAATCCGTTTTTCCTGTTGTTAAAGGTCTTCTGTGGAAATAGTGAAATTAAGTCCAGGTGTAATTCCCCCACAGTTTGCGGAATAATTGCCAGTTGGGCGTCGGAGGCGGTTTTTGTTGCTGTGATTACGGCTTCTGTCTTTTGCCATTTTGCAGATTTGCACGAAATGGAAGTTTCTCCATAGATTTCGCCATTTTTGCCCGAAAGTTGGACCGTTATTTTCTTGTCGCTACTGTCAGCACTGCGCAAAAAAGCTGAAAAGTTATATTTCTCTCCTGATTTTATTGCGATGCCATCATAACCTTCATTCTGAAGAGACGAACCTGTTTTTTCTGTTTTCAGAACCGCATAATGGGCATTGTTTGGGTGAACCGGAGAGATGGAGTCGATTGAAAAATTAGTCCCTTCATTTTTTAATGTCCATGCTTTGGTTCTGTTCCAGCTTTTGTCCCGTCCTTCTTTATCGCTTAAAGCATATTCGAAGTCGCGATTTTGAATCAATTCGGCATATAATCCGCCATCGGCTGCGTAGTTAATATCTTCAAAGAAAACGCCAATCAACATATCGCTGATTGGTTTGCTGTTTTTGCCATCGACATCGATTGTCGCTGAAACTGATTTGAGTCCTGAAAACCTCAACGAATCTGTTTTAGTGGTTTCTGACCATTGCAGGTCGCGATACTCGTCTAACTTCTGTTTTTCGAGCAAGTTTTCCAAAACTTTCCATGATACTTTGTGAGCGGTTCCCGTTTCAGTTTTCCCGGAGATGTTAACATGTTGTTTCGAATCTTTTTTGTCTGATAACCGGATTTCTGTTGCAGGAGTGTAAGTTTTAAAGTCGGAAGTGATTGTGCAATATGCTTTTGAGGTAGCATCGGTATCACTTACCCAGCTTATTTTATATCGATTGGTTTTTGAATCAAGTGAAATTTCCAGATCGAGACAATTCTCGTTGCTGATCATCGTGGGGTAGGTTTGAGGAAGCCAATAAATCAGGTCTCTAGATTCGGCATGGGCGAAAGCACCAACGTGATTATTCAATGTCCAAATGCAGTGCCAGGTTCCGTCGGGTGAAAGGAACAGAAATGGCTCAATCATTTTCTTTTCGGTTCCCCATCTTCCGTAATCGCAAAACAAAAAGCGTTTTTCCGGCCCAATTGGATTCCAGCTTTTTTTATCCGTACTCCATGCAAAATGGAGCCCGTTTGTATTAGCGTTTTTGTCTGTTGAGTATGCAAACAAGTAAACAGAATCGGGCTCGCTTGATGTTTCGACGGGCCTTCCTACTGCGATCTGAATCATTGAAAACAATGCAAAAAGAAGGAGCAAAGTAAATCTTTTCATTTTAGAGTCGGTTTGTAAGTAGTTAAATTCCTGCAAATATGGCAGAATTATTATAAAAGTCAAAGCGACACTAATAAGCAAGATTTAAGAAAATTTGAAAACAAAAAAGCCACTTAACTTTCTGACAGTCAAGTGGCTTTTGTTGGTACCCGAAGCCGGAATCGAACCGGCACGATATTGCTATCACTGGATTTTGAGTC
>DAOPZV010000219.1:0-5532 GCA_035353575.1 Prolixibacteraceae bacterium
GCGTATTTGGCGAGGCGGTCGAAAGTCTCACCGGTGGCGAATATTACTGGATGGCGGGTAACTACATGAAATATGGTGCTTCGGAAGCCGGTTTCGGTAGTAAAACCGGATGCGATTTGCCGGTTGATTCGCACGAATTGATTGCTCTTTGCGCTCCGCGCTTCACGTTTATAAGCTACGGTATTCCTGAAAAGGGTGATGCTAAATGGCTTGATCAGCAAGGCAGTTACATGGCTACAATTGCAGCCGGATCGGTGTTTAAATTTTTGGGGAAAAAGGATTTGGGTGTTTCAAATGATTACCTGACTGAAAAAATGCCTCCGATCAATGCAGGATTGCTGGATGGTGAACTGGCCTGGCGTCAGCACGACGGTGGACACACTGACGCCCCGAACTTCAAATATTTTATTCCGTGGGCCAGCAAGTTATTAAAGTATGAGCGAGCTCCTCTCAGGAGATAATACTGATAGCCGGAATTTTATCGCTTTGTTATTTACCTGATCGATTCCAGGTGCTTGAAAACAAACCGGATTTCACCGAACGAATACTGGTTGTTTAATCCGGTGCGAATATCCGAAAGATTACCGCCTTTGTGTTTGTCGAGATAATCAACAATGATATTCACCCTTTCAGGCGTAACAAATTGGTTGATTGATAATTCTCCGGTACCGATAAAATGAGCCAAATGTCCTTCGATGGTCGAAATGGCCATGCCGCGCTGGCTGGCAATTTCGGGAATTGTCATCCCGTTTTTGAATAGATCCAGACTTGTTTCCTGCGTGGTTAAGCCGGCCTTTTCTACTTCTTTTTCGGCACCAATGGGCAATTTCATTCCTTTTTTTCGGCGGAATTCAATCACCATTCCCAAAATTTCTTTGCCAAATTGTTGCATTCGGGTGCCACCCATTCCTTTAATCAATTTCAGGTCAGATTTGGTTGATGGCAATGTTTGCACAATATCGAGCAGTGTTTTTTGCGGAAGCACACGACTGGTTTCAATATTTAGGGAGTCGGCTTTGTCCTCACGCCAATTTTTTAATTCGTTATAGAACTCAGGATATTTGGAGAAGGCTCCTGCGCTGGTGGAGCGCGATTCCCGTTTAGCTCCTTTATGCCCTTCAATGGAGGCTTTGGCCCGGATCTCGAGGAACGACTGAATTTCGAATCCCGACCGGCATAAGGAGAGCAACTCTTTTTTCAGGTGTATTTCGTTGTGGAGTTTTTCAATGGCCTCCTGAAAACTCTTTTTAACGGCTTTATTGTCCGATTCCAGCGATATTTTGGCCAACGGAAGACCCACGATTGATTCGAACTTCTCGCTGAAATAATCCGCGCCTTTTATTATTCTTTCCTGAAGGGTTTCGTTCAAACCATCCGCATCGGCTTGCTCTACCAATTGATGAATTTGCTTTTCGAATTTAAGGGCTATATCAATTAGCTCGGTTTGCAGCGGTTGTTCTACTGTTTGCAAAACTGAATTCAGGGTTCCCAGTAATTGTGATTCATGTTCTTTCCAGAGCTTTTGCAGGTAGCCCATTTGTCGCTGGATGGGTTTAAAATCGAACAGTTCGAGCAAAAGTTGTTTAACGAATATCTTTTTCGATTGCTTAAGTTCTGTCTGTCCGGGAGGATTTTGTTCCACCCTGTCGGTAAACTGAATGACTGTGGTGTCGTTTTTTATACTGGATGGGGCAATGGGTGTGCGAAGCACCATTCCGCCAAGCGATTTGCATCGGCTCAATGCCACGTAAACCTGGCCGTGAGCAAATGAGGCTCTGGCATCAATAATGGCTTTTTCGAAAGTAAGTCCCTGGCTTTTGTGAATGGTGATGGCCCAGGCCAGTTTCAGGGGGAACTGTGTAAAGCGGCCAATAACTTCTTCGTCAATTTCCTGAGAGGTTTCGTTTAGGATAAACCGGATATTTTGGAATTCGACTGATTCAACAAAGATGGGCTCATCCGAGTCGGGGCAAATTACTTCAATAACATCATCGTTTATGGCTGATATTTTCCCGATTTTGCCATTGTAAAACCGTTTTTCAGGAGCAATGTCGTTTTTTACAAACATTACCTGCGCCCCGTTTTTTAGCTGAAGTTCGGGCTCGGTAGGGTAGAGGTATTCCGGGAAATCACCTTCAATCACAGCCTTAAAGCGATGCAGCGGTGTGGTAAGTTTTCCCAGTTTGGTGTCGTTTATTTGCTGCGACTGGTTGTTGTGCGTGGTAAGTGTGATGTAACCTTCGTCGTCCGACGGATCAAACCCAGGAATATACCGTTGGTTGAGTAACGCAAGAGTCGGCTCGTCAACCTGATTTTTCCTGACTATATTGAGCAATTCAATAAATTGCAGATCGTTTTGCCTGAAGATTTGAGTTAATTCGATGCTGATGAAATTTGATCGTTTCAACGCGTGACTGCTGAAGAAGAACCCGGTGTCGTAGTAGGGTTTCAGAATTTGCCATTCGTCGTCTTTCACAATAGGCGCCAATTGCTGCAAGTCGCCAATCATAAGCAGTTGAACCCCGCCAAAAGGCTGATAGCGATTTTTGAAACGGCGCAGCACTTCGTCGATTCCGTCGAGCACATCGGCACGAACCATCGAAATCTCGTCGATAACCAGCAAATCCATGCTGCGGATGATGTTTATCTTTTCGCGGTTGAACCGTTTTATTCCGGCGGCTACGCTGTTGCTGTCGGTTACTTCAACTACACGCGGAGTATCGGGTCCATGCGGAATTTGTGGGCCAAACGACATTTGGAAAAATGAGTGTATGGTAACTCCTCCGGCATTGATGGCAGCCACACCTGTTGGTGCCACCACCACCATTCGTTTGGGCGATTGCATTTTCAGGTTGCGCAAAAAGGTGGTTTTCCCTGTACCCGCCTTGCCTGTCAGGAATATATTCCGGTTAGTGAATTGCAAAAAATTATAGGCAAGCTCTAATTGCGGGTTGGTTTGGAATTGCATAGCCGTTCTTTATATCCGATTTTGATCGGAACAAATGTACGGAAAATGAGGATGTAATTTGGCTTATCTTATGATTAAAATGGTTTATATTTATGGGGAAATTAAGACTGAAGCTAGTCAGACCTATCCAACCATACTTGGATGGCTAAGTTTGATTTTACCAGACTTATAAGCGAGTTACCGCCAATTTGAAAGAAAATGAGAATAACCAATACACAGAAAAAAGAATTATCCGACATTTTCAGAGAGTTCAATTTGAACATCTCTGAATTTGAAACTTCAGGGCAGTACAAAGAATTTAAAGTAAAATACAAATATGAATATTATTCATTCAGCATAAACATTCAAAAAATTGACAACTTCTATTTGACAATTTTTCCTGTCAACGATACAAAAGGTTTTTCAGTTGGTGCAACCTGGGAACAAACAAAACAAAGATTTTCTGCTTGGGCAAAACAAATTTCCACAGAGCTTAATACACCAACAGGATGGGAAGCTTTTGATAGCGAAAATTTTCTCGATAGTAAGTTCAGTGACATAGATGATGAATTCACCGATTCAGAAAAGGTTCAAATCAGACAAAGCATCAATGACTTAAAAGCGCGAATTCAAACTTTAGAATTGCCACAGCTATCGCTTGACACCATAGCGAAAAAGCTTGATGATTTAACTAAAAAAGTAGATAGTCTTTCCAAATTCGATTGGAAATCGCTTTTTATTGGGACTATTGCTAGCCTGATTTTAACGTTAGTTATTCCTCCAGATACAAATGGAATGATTTGGGAATATGTAAAAATTGCATTTGGTAGAATGAAAATAATAAAATAAAAACTGGCGGTAACAAATTGCAAATTGCATTGCGGGTGCAGTGGTGTACGTTGTCTCTGCTCCTTTCTTGACTGTCATGTCCTGTCGGACACTGACGCTCTTCGAAATCCGCAACGACAACTTGCAAGTGAACGTTAACCCAAAAGCGGCGACCTGAAAAACCTTCAAGTCGCCGCTTTTTGTATATTACTAATATTCAGAGCTATTCGTGTCCGTTGGCAATTTCGCCGCTCATGCGCTTTTCGATCAGTTCGCTGAGGCGTTCGCGCAAAGGCTCGATGCTCACTTTCTGGATGGCTTCGTGGGCAAAAGCGTTCATCAGCATGGTGCGGGCTTCTTTTTCGCCAATACCGCGCGCACGAAGAAAAAAAAGTGCTTCTTCGTCTATTTGCCCGACAGTAGCGCCGTGGCTACATTTTACATCGTCAGCATCAATAATCAGCTGTGGCTTGGTTTGCATCCGTGCTTTATCCGACAACAGCACATTGTTGTTGCGCTGGAAAGCGTTGGTTTGCTGGGCATCGCGGGCCACGTGAATGCGCCCGGCAAAAGCTCCGGTCGATTCGTCGTCGAGAATATTTTTGAAAAGCTGATTGCTGTTGCAATTCGGCTGGTCGTGATTAATCAGTACAAAATTGTCGACATGCTGTTTTTTATCGATCAGCGAAACGCCCAGTGCATTGGCTTCGGCATGATCGCCGTTCATGGCAATTTTCAGGTTGTTGCGAACCAATCCGGCATGTAAACTGAAAGCGCCGGTATTAATCACCGAGTTGCGCTCCTGTTTGATAAATATGGAGTTGATTGCCGTTGTTTGGTTATTCTGATTCTGGATGGTGTAAACATCAACCACCGAATCTTCGGCGGCAAACACTTCGGTAACCGAGTTATACAGGAATGAAGCCGCGGTGAGCGTGTAATCGCAAACCAGTACTTTGGCCTGTGCTGCGGCTTCAGCCACAATAAGGTTGCGCTGTGTAGCCATCAGGTTTTCGTCAGAGCTCAGCAAGTTGATGATCTGGATAGGCTTGTCGAGAGCCAAACCTTTAGCCACATGCAGGACGAATCCATCTTTGGCAAATGCGGTATTCAGTGCCACAAACGGGTCGTTCGACAAAGCTGCCTGACGGTTCAGGTAATCCTGCACCAGTTCGGGTTTTTCGTTGGCTATCTGTTCCAGACTGCCCAGAACAACTCCCTTCGGAAGTGCGGCCGCCGGATTGTTGCCGTTGTAAAACCAGCCATTCACCAGAAAAACCAGGTACGTGTCGAGTTGAGGAATGTTCCGTTCAAAAACAACGTTCAGATCGATCACGCCATTTTCGCGCACCAGTTCCTGCTTGTAGCTTTTTTCGAAAGCCGGTTTCAGGTTGGTGTATTTGTAATCTTCGGTCTTGAAATCCGGGATTCCGGCCTGTGCAAAACGTTTCAGCGACACCTCGCGCATGCGGTTCAGCAGCGGCGACGATCCCTGATTCAGCGTTTCCCTGCTCTGTTCAAACAGCGAAACCAAACGTTCGGCAGGCGATATTTTTTGTGATACAATGCTCATTTCAGAAATCTTTGTTGTTCGATTTAAACCCCCAACCCCCTGAAGGGGGCTATTGTTCTACAGTTGTCCAAAAGTCCCCTTTAGGGGATATAGGGGTCAATCCTATATTTTAGTTTTCACCATTCTTAATCCAGTCGTAGCCTTTTTCTTCCAGTTCGAGGGCCAGTTCCTTGCCACCCGATTT
>DAOPZV010000220.1:0-1166 GCA_035353575.1 Prolixibacteraceae bacterium
ACCGATAAAGGATCGTTTAAACTGGTGACTAACCAGGGCGGACAAACATTGGGCTATTCGCCAACTTCAGGAGTAAAAATCCTGACTGTTGAAGGGTTGGGGTTTAAAGACCTGAATAAAAACGGTAAACTCGACGCCTACGAAGACTGGCGGTTACCGGCTGAAGAGCGTGCTAAAAATCTGGCATCGCAAATGACGGTAGAACAAATTGCCGGGTTGATGCTTTACAGCGCGCACCAGTCCATTCCATCGGGTGGCGGCGGACCGTTTGGAGCGAGTACCTACAACTCGAAACCTTTCAAGGAAAGTGGCGCCAAATCGAGCGATCTCTCCGATCAGCAAAAGAAATTTTTGACCGACGACAACCTTCGTCATGTGCTGATTACTACAGTTGAAAGCCCCGCTGTTGCAGCGCAGTGGAACAACAATGCGCAGGCGTTGGTCGAAGGCATTGGGCTGGGCATTCCGGCCAATAACAGCTCCGATCCGCGCCACGGAACCGATTCGAATGCCGAATACAACCTGGGTGCCGGTGGTCAGATTTCGATGTGGCCCGGAACTGTGGGTATTGCCGCTTCGTTCGATCCTGAACTGATGAAACAGTTTGGCGACATTGCCTCGAAAGAATACCGTGCATTGGGTATTGCAACCGCCCTTTCTCCCCAAATTGATTTGGCTACCGAACCCCGCTGGAGCCGTTTCGACGGAACCATGGGCGAAGACCCTGCTTTGGCTGTTGATATGGCCCGTGCTTATGTCGATGGGTTCCAGACGTCATCGGGCGCCGATGAAATTGCCAATGGATGGGGCTACAAAAGCGTGAATGCCATGATCAAACACTGGCCGGGCGGTGGTCCGGAAGAAGGCGGCCGCGACGCTCATTTTGGTTACGGAGCTTATGCCGTTTATCCAGGCAAAAACATTAAAGATCACCTGAAACCGTTTACTGAAGGGGCTTTCAAGCTTCAGGGGAAAACCGCAATGGCTTCGGCGGTGATGCCTTATTACACCATTTCCTTCAATCAGGACACCGTGAATAAGGAAAACGTGGGCAACAGCTACAATAAATTCCTGATTACCGATTTGCTCCGTGGCAAATATGGTTACGACGGCGTGGTTTGCACCGATTGGATGATTACCAAAGACACCAAAAATGTATTCGTTTT
>DAOPZV010000220.1:1266-5523 GCA_035353575.1 Prolixibacteraceae bacterium
ATTGAAACCAAAGAAAGCTGGATGGATGCCATTAAACCTGAATTGGTTAACAAGTATTTCCAACTGGTTACTAAACCTGAGGAAGCAGACTTTGCTTTGGTTTGCATCGATAGCCCGAAAGGTGGCGTAGGCTATTCGGAAGACGATCTGAAGAAAAACGGCAACGGTTATGTGCCAATCAGTCTGCAATACGGGCCATACAAAGCCGAATTTGCCCGCGAAACAAGTATTGCCGGCGGAAGTCCGTTCGAAACCTTTACCAACCGCTCGTACAAAGGAAAATCGGCGACAGCATCCAACATTCAGGATATGAAAACAGTGATTGAAGCCAAAGCGAAAATGGGGAAAAAACCAGTGGTAGTGGTGGTTAAAGCATCGAACCCGATGGTATTTTCTGAAATTGAGAAAAGTGCCGATGCCATATTGGTGCAAATGGGCGTTCAGTCGCAGGCTATCCTCGATATAGTTTCCGGAGCCTTTGAACCTTCAGGTTTGCTGCCATTCCAGATGCCAACTGATATGAAAACCGTTGAAGAGCAAAAAGAAGATGTTCCGCGAGATATGAAATGCTACACCGACACTGATGAAAATACCTACGACTTTGCTTTTGGGTTGAACTGGAGCGGGGTAATTAACGATGCACGTGTGAAAAAATATAAATAATAAACGCCATGAAAAGAATACTTTCCTCATTCGTTCTTGCTGTTTGCGTGACGATAACCTGGGGGCAACCCACAAAAATGGATGCATTCGTCAGTAATCTGATGAGCAAAATGACCCTGGAAGAAAAGCTGGGTCAGCTGAATCTTTCATCGGGCAGTGCCGGTGCAGTTTTGGCTGGCGGAGAAGGCATGTTGGACGAGGTTAAAAAAGGACAGATTGGAGCTACAGGAGCATATACCTTCAAAACGGCCAAAGATATTGAGGCCGCTTCGCAGGAATCGCGCCTGAAAATACCTGTTCTGATTGGCGTTGACGTGATTCATGGTTACAAAACTGGGTTCCCGATTCCGCTTGGATTGGCCAGTAGCTGGGATTTGGACAGAATTGAAAAAAGCGCCCGCATTGCGGCTATCGAGGCCAGCGCCAGCGGAATTTGCTGGACCTATTCGCCTATGCTCGATATTGCCCGCGATCCGCGCTGGGGACGTGTGGCCGAAGGGGCTGGAGAAGATGCATGGTGGGGCGCTCAGATTGCCAAAGCCATGATTCGCGGTTACCAGGGCGACGACCTTTCGAAAGACAATACCATTATGGCCTGCGTGAAGCATTTCGCCTTGTATGGAGCTGCCGAAGCAGGACGCGATTACAATACCGTTGATATGAGCCGTTTGACCATGTACCAGTATTACCTGCCTCCGTACAAAGCCGCTTTCGAGGCTGGTGCCGGAAGCGCCATGTCGTCGTTTAACCTGATTGACGGAATTCCGGCTTCAGGAAACAAATGGCTGTTAACCGACCTTCTGCGGAAAGAATGGGGATTCAAAGGCTTTGTTGTTTCGGATTACACTTCCGTAAACGAGATGATGCAACATGGAATGGGCGACTTGCAAACCGTTGATGTGTTGGCCCTGAAAGCCGGTCTGGATATGGATATGCAAGGATTGGGCTACCTCAAAACGTTAAAAAAGTCGCTCGACGAAGGTAAAGTTACGATGAAAGACATTGACACGGCCTGCCGTCGCGTGCTCGAAGCCAAATACAAGCTGGGATTGTTCGACGATCCGTATAAATACGTGAAGGAAGAACGCCTGAAATCGGAAGTTTTAACTCCTGAACATTTGAAATTTGCCCGCGAATTGGGTGCCCGTTCCATGGTTTTGCTGAAAAACAGCAATCAAACGTTGCCACTGAAAAAATCAGGTAAAATTGCGGTAATTGGTCCGCTGGCCGATAGCAAAGCCGATTTGCTTGGAGCCTGGTCAACCGGCGAGGTTGCGAAAACAACTTCGGTGATCGATGGAATAAAGGGTGCAGTTCAGTTGGGTGCTGAAGTCGTTTTTGCCAAAGGTGCCAACATTACCGACGACCCGTATCTGAAAGAAGGTATTAAAAATCCGTTTGCAGCACTTATGGGCATCAAGGAAAAAGAAGAAACCCGAACTCCGGCAGAAATGCTTTCGGAAGCTGTTGAACTGGCCAAAGGATCGGATGTTGTGGTAGCCGTTTTAGGTGAATCGGCAAGCATGTCGGGTGAGGCTGCCAGCCGTTCGGATATTGGAATTCCTGAAAGCCAGCAAAACTTGCTGAAAGCTTTGGTCGCAACCGGAAAACCTGTTGTGTTGGTTTTGGTGAATGGTCGTCCGCTTACGCTGGTTTGGGAAAATGAGCATGTTCCCGCCATTCTGGAAGCCTGGGCCCCCGGAATTGAAGGTGGAAACGCCATTGCCGATGTTTTGTTTGGCGACTATAATCCTTCAGGAAAAATTACCATGACTTTTCCACGTTCGGTTGGGCAAATCCCGATTTATTATAACCACAAAAACACAGGTCGCCCAATGGATCCGAAGAACAAGTTCACCTCGAAATATCTCGATATTCCGAACGAACCGCTTTACCCGTTTGGCTACGGCTTGAGCTTCACCACATTCGAATATGGCGATATAGTTTTGAGCAAAACCAACCTGAAAGGCAACGAAACACTTTCAGCAAAAATTAAAGTGACCAATACCGGCAAAGTGGCTGGCGAAGAAGTGGTTCAGTTATACATTGCCGATCCGGCAGCCAGCATATCGCGTTCGGTTAAAGATTTGAAAGGCTTTCAGAAGATTAGCCTGAATCCGGGCGAAGCTAAAGAGGTTGAATTCAAGATTACGTCTGAAGAGTTGAAATTTTACAACAGCAACCTGAAATACGACTGGGAACCGGGCGAATTTATTGTTCAAATTGGTACCAATTCGCAGGACGTGAAAACAGTCAAAATTGAATGGATAAAGTAAATTTGATTTCAGCGTAACTTATTTATATTAAAATTCCTGCCTTGCATTCTTCGGAATGGGGTGGGAATTTTTTATAAAGCGACGTCCTCTGATTTTTTTTGCGCATATATTTTCTGTATCACCAATCCCGCCAGCGTGAACCCGAAAATAGCTGTTATGTGGGCTACCGTTCCGTTGATGATTGCTTTTTGGCTGCACCATTCGTGATCGGCTAAATCGGGGTCGCCGGGCGCATTTTGCATTTTTGGGCACAGGCATTTGTCAGTTCCGCACGACGCACCTGCGCCTTTATTTTCGAGCAGTTCCTCGCTGAAAACGCACATGAATTTCTTCGCCGGAAGTTCGCCGCTTTTCAGCCTTTTCCGTACAATCTTCGCCAACGGGCAACCTTTCACTTTCCAGAATTCTGCAACCTGAACTTTGGTTGGATCAATTTTCAGCGAAGCGCCCATCGACGATAAAAACACCGCTTTGGTGCGCGTTGCTTTGCGAATCAGGTCAACCTTGTTGCTCACGCTGTCGATGGCATCAATGATAAAATCGTACGTGTCGAGTTCAAAAAAATCGGAGCTCGATGGTTCGTAAATTTTCTGGATGGCAGTTATTTCGGCTTTCGGGTTAATTTCGAGCAGGCGCTTTTTCAACGCCTCGGTTTTTACCTGTCCAACGGTTTCGGTGGTGGCATGCAACTGCCGGTTGATGTTGGTTACGCACACCAAGTCAGAATCTACAATGGTTAATTGCCGTATTCCGCTTCGCACAAGGCTTTCGGCGCACCAGCTGCCTACGCCGCCAATACCAAAAATGATTACTTTCTGAGCAGCAATCCGATCCATCATCTCTCTCCCCAACAAGCGTTCCGTCCGCTGAAAAATCCCCTTTTCTATTCCTGCCATGTCTAAAACGATTTGAACAACAAGTAATTAAGTTGTGTTTTACACGTTGTTTTGGACGGCGAAAATACAAAAATTCTGCATTCAGCAAGTTTGAAAGTTCATAGCGATCGACATCATTGAATGAATGGATATAAAAATGTATTTTGTGCGTTTAGAGTTTACGACAGACGATAACTAAATAAAAGACTATTAATGAAGACATTAAAATCAGCATTTCTTGTTACTGGCCTGTGCCTGATCCTTTTCCTGAGTTCATTTCAGCAGACTGCGAAATCATTGAAAGAGGGTATTTGGCGAGGAGTTTACACGGTTCCCGGAAATGAAATTCCATTTCTTTTTGAGGTAAAAGCCAATTCCGTTTTCCTGATCAATGGCGAAGACCGTTTTCAGGCTAAAAACCTCGCTTACCGAAACGACTCGGT
>DAOPZV010000221.1:0-5512 GCA_035353575.1 Prolixibacteraceae bacterium
AAGCCTTGCTTTTTGTTTAGTATATCCTTAAAAACTCTTAACAGGTTGTTAAACATGCTAAAAGCGGGACAATAAAACTTGTTGTTTTTCGTACATTTGGTAAGAAGCCAAAAAACATAGAAACATGAAAACAATAATTATTTACACTTCATCGAACAATTGCACCCAAAGGGCAGTGAGAGAATTGTCTCAGAAACTCACCGGCGAAGTGCAAACCATAGATATAAAACACTCATATAATCAGAATCTTGACGATTTTGACCGAATTGTAGTTGGCGGCTCTATCAGAGGGCAAAAGACCATGCACCGGATTAATCAGTTCTATATGAACTATATGCTTGTTTTACGGACCAAGGAAATAGGACTTTTTTTATGTAGCTCGGGAGATTTGGTGCTGGCACAGGAGGAAATTAAATTTGCTTTTCCTGAGGAACTACATCAGCTTGCCAAAACCGAAGCTATTTTCACCGGACAGATTGATGCTGGTTCGATGAGTTTCCTGAAAAAGTTTTTCATTGGTAAAATTTCTGGTTTGCGCGACAAGGAGTCAATTCTTGATCAGGAAGCTATCGATTTATTTGCCAGTCAGATGGATCGGACTTATCATCCATTTTTGCTCTTGATTTAGGGTATAACTGGAAAATTGGTCGGTTGTTTTGTATTTGAAGATTGCTAAAATTTCAGGTAAAACTCTTTTGTCAACTCGCGGTACTCAGGTGTGTAATCGTGGTGCCTTTCAAATTCGATCATCAGTTTTTCTTCCTGAAGTGAGGCTGGCCGATTCGTCATTTCGACCAAAACCCGAAAATCAGGTTTTACTGGGTTTGGCTTTACCTTGCACAAACGCGAAAGAAAAAGACTATTGGGTTTTGCCAGATTTTCAACCTCCGAAAGCTGTTCTACCGGTAGAACCAAGGCGATTCGCCCATTCTCATTGAGTAATTTTGCTGCTCCTGAAATCAGAACATCGAGTGGCAAAGCATCGGCATGGCGAGCCTGAGCGCGAGTTCCGTCGGGAGCTTTTACTCCATTGCTGAAAAACGGTGGGTTGCTCACAATCAAATCGTACTTATTTTCAGTTTCCGCAGCAAACTCCTGAAATGATTGGCAAAACATCTTTATTCGGCTACTCCATTCTGATTGCTGCACATTGAACGCAGCTTCTTCAAAGGCATCCCGATCAATTTCGATGGCTTCGATTTCGGCCAACGCGTTTTTCTGAGCCAGCATCAAAGCTATCAGCCCCGTGCCCGTGCCAATATCCAGAATCCGGTCGGCACCCGAAGTATTTGCCCACGCCCCCAGCAAAACGCCGTCCATGCCCACTTTCATGGCCGATCGTTCCTGAACGATGCGAAATTGTTTGAATTGGAAATAGGAGTTGCGGGGCATAGATTTATAAGTGCATTAAAGTTTCCCCAATCGCATCCCTCAATTTTGCTTCCACATTTACATGTTCGGCAAACTCATGCCATTTGGCAATATTTTCAGCAATTTTCTGAACAATGGCGGGCGCTTTCTTTACGTTCATTTGTCGGCCAACTTCCAACAGGTCGTCGCGTGAAATTCCCTGACGTTTGCCATTTATGCTCAGCGCATGCTGGCTCACCCAGGCACTTCCGGGGCGGTAGGCATGACAAACGTCGTATGCCGGAGCTAGCCGCCATTCGCCCTGCGGGTTCATCATGAAAGCAAAGTTCTTGGTATGGTCGTCGCAGTTTTGCGCCATTACGTTAAACACCATCCGGCGAAACATTTGCTCGGCCTCAGGGTAAGTCAGGCGTAAAGCGCGCATGGTCTGGAACAACTGCTCGTAGCTGTACGAATAAATATCGTTGAAATCGTAGTGCATCATTGCGCAGAAGGTCTGAACATGCAACTTCGCACTTCCGGTTGGACGGTCGAAGCGGCGCGTCATAAAATGCGCCCGGCCATTTTCCTCGATCAACCGGCATTCGGTCATTTCAATGCCACATGCAATGGCCATCAGGTAATAGGCCATTTCTACACGGCCATAACCAAATGTAGCGCCAAACTGGGCATCGTCAACCCCGTCGAATTTTAGCAACCAATGTGAAAAGCCTTCCGGCGCATCGCTTTGCCCCGAGCGAACTTCGCCGGTATCAGCATTCCAGGCTACAATGGCTTTTGCCCGCGCTCCTCCGGCCGATGTTCCAATTTTCAGGATATCGGAAAGTGCCTTTTGTTCATCATGCGACATGTCAGTAGTAAACGATTCTCTGCCCGTTAAAATCTGCTGAGCCACATCCACCAAACTACTAATTTCAACTTTCGACGACTGATTGGCTGATGGCGGAACTACCGGTTCAAACTCCAGCGCGCCCATCCCACGTTTTCCGGTAAAGCAAAGCAACTCCACCGGATTCATACTTCCTGAAGGGCGACCAACCCGCGCCAACCAGGCATCAATCAAGGTACTTCCGTAGCGGTCGGGCAAAACATCGGCCAACAAACCCGGTAACCCTTTAAATGTTTTGCTGCCGGCCAGTTCAGGAAATGAAAAAACAGTTCCCCGAGCCTGCGATAAAGGCATTTTTAAAGGTGAAACATCCAACCCGTAGCGCAGAAATCCGGCATCGAACTCGAAATCTGCAACTCCTGAATCCGAATTCCAGTGGATGGCACCAATCCGCCTACCCCAAATCGATATGAAAGCATTCTCAACCATTACCAATCGGGTAATTCGTAAGGTTTAGTACCTTTTGTGCTTCGGGCGCGCTTACGTTTTTTCATTTCGAGGGTTGCCAGGTACATCGGGCTAGGCCGGTCTTCAACCTGAAAGACTTTTACAAACGACATTTGACCAAGCACTCGTAAAATCTGGATCAGGGAAATCAGTGTTCCGCCTTTGCCGTTTTCTATTTGGCTAAGGGTGCTACGGTTTACTCCTGCTGCATCGGCAATTTGTTGCTGACTCTTATTTTGCTTCAGCCGTGATTGCTGTACAAAGCGACCGATTTGCTCTAAAACAGCATTGTCGCTTAATTCATTCCAATTTATGTTGGTATTTTCCATCTTTATATTCTATTTTGAATGTTATTGATGGTTTTTCTACACAAATATATAATTTATTTCTGGATTTCTTTTCTTTTATGAAGATTTATTTTGTCTATTTTTTCCATCATTAAGGCAATATAAGGTATTTATTGATGATATTTACCATCAAATTATAATAAAGATTCAAATACTCAGGATTCTTTCTTATCCGCCCCAGTTTTCTCGATCTAAACTTCGATATTGAATGGCTTCTGAAAGGTGATGACTTTCGACCCGCTCACTTCCTTCCAAATCGGCAATAGTTCGGGAAACTTTTAGTATTCGGTCGTATGCACGTGCCGACAAGCCCAGTTTCTCCATCGCATTTTTAAGCAAAGTACTGCTGGTTTCGTCAAGATCAACATACTGGCGAATCATTTTCGACGACATTTGGGCATTACAGAAAACACCCTCATTGCCACGAAACCGTTGCGATTGTATTTCGCGCGCACGAATCACCCGATCGCGAATAGCCGAACTTGGCTCTGTGGGTGCTTGTTCCGATAGCTTCTTGAACGGAACCGGAACAACTTCCAGATGAATGTCGATGCGATCGAGCAATGGTCCCGAAATTTTATTGAGGTATTTGGCTACCATACCCGGTGCGCACACGCATTCTTTTGTAGGATGATTATAATATCCGCATGGGCATGGATTCATCGAAGTTACTAACATGAAAGAAGCCGGATATTCAACCGAGAATTTTGCCCGGGAAATGGTAATCAACCGATCTTCCAGAGGTTGGCGCATTACTTCGAGTACTTGCCGCTTAAATTCAGGCAATTCATCAAGAAACAAAACGCCATTGTGAGCCAAACTAATCTCACCGGGCTGTGGGAAAGCCCCACCGCCAACAAGGGCGACATCAGAAATCGTATGGTGCGGGCTTCTGAATGGCCGTTGCGTCATCAACGAAGTGTCTTTGTCAATCTTTCCTACCACGGAATGAATTTTTGTAGTTTCCAAGGCTTCGCGCAAGGTAAAAGGTGGTAGAATAGTAGGGATTCGCTTTGCGAGCATGGTTTTTCCGGCTCCGGGCGGACCAATCATAATTATATTATGTCCTCCAGCGGCAGCAATTTCAAGTGCGCGCTTCACATTTTCCTGACCTTTAACATCTGAGAAATCGACATCGCAGTCATTTACTTTTGCAAAGAACTCCTCACGGGTATTTACAATGGTTTGCTCCAATTCTATTTCACCATTGAAAAAGTCGATAACTTCTTTTAAACTTTCAACTCCATAAACCTTAAGCGTATCAACTACAGCAGCTTCACGCGCATTTTCTTTTGGCAGGATGAATCCTTCAAATCCTTCCTGACGAGCCTTTATTGCAATAGGCAATGCTCCTTTCACCGGCTGAAGATTCCCGTCGAGCGACAATTCGCCAACCATCAGAAAATTGGCTACCTTTTCGGAGCTTATTTGCTCATTTGCAGCTAAAATTCCAATGGCTAAGGGCAAATCGTAAGCTGACCCCTCCTTTCGAATATCGGCCGGAGCCATGTTGATAACCACTTTCTTATGCGGCCATTTATAATTGTTGAGCCTCATGGCCGATTCAATACGCTGCTGACTTTCCTTCACCGCGCTGTCGGGCAATCCAACCATGAAAAATTTGATTCCCTGTGAAATTTCGGTTTCTATTGTGATTGTCGTGGCATCAATGCCGTGGACTGCACTTGCAAAGGTTTTAATTAGCATGAAGATAAAAATTTGAATATTACTTTCCCTAATTTACAAATAGCAAGGCAGATAAACAAAATAAAGTGTTTTTTAATCAGTGTTACTTCACAACATAGCGTAAACTAAAAAAGGGAAGAATCTTGATTCTTCCCTTTTTTAGCAATAAAATACCGACTATAAGCATTTCGTGTCTTCAACACAATTTACCAATACGGTTTTTGCACTGTTTTCGGTCACCTCCTGGCAATACAAATTGTTTTTAATCATTCCTGATTGGAAAATCATTTGAATATAATAAGTTTTGCCCGCTTCAACATTTATCTGAATCTTTTCTGCTTTGGCTTTCGATTGTTTTCCGGCAAACTGAACTGAAAAATTGTGCTCGCCCGCTTCAACCTGATGCACCGAGTATTTTTTATTATTGAGTTTGCAAACCAACTGTTCGTCGATAAAAGCTGTAAAGGCTGTGGCCGATCCCTGAAACCCGGTTGAGCGAATAAAATAAACCCGCGCATATTTATCCTGAGCGCTGGCATTGATTGCGAAAGCCAGACTTAACAACATTAAAGTCAAGATTTTGAAAGTCTTCATGATTTTTTGTTCGATTTAAAGTAAATGTTACGCAAGTTAAACGTTCATTTCTGAAAAGACAATATGTTTATTACTCGTTTTTCATTTACTCTCCTTTCTTTGCCGAAAGAATGTAAATTACGGGCTATTGTCTTTCCGTTTTTTGAATTCATTGGTAAATAAAGAAAGTTCTGCAAAC
>DAOPZV010000222.1:0-5464 GCA_035353575.1 Prolixibacteraceae bacterium
GCTTTCGAGCCCTCCGATTTATTTTCGGTAGTCTGAAACGACTCATTCGGATCGTTCGAGAAGCAGTTCAGGTTCAGGCAGTCGTTCCAGTCGGCGCGGCCAATCAGTGGCAATTTGTGCGGACCAAGGTTGTTCACCACATGATCGAACGACACGGTTAAGTGATCGAACAACGTGCGGGCAACGCTCATGTCGTTGTCAAACGGCACCATTTCGTCAAGGATTGAGAAATCGCCCGACTCCTTGATGTAACTGATGGTTCCCAGAATGAGCCACATTGGATCGTCGTTGAATCCGCCGCCAATGTCGTTGTTTCCACGTTTGGTCAATGGCTGGTATTGATGGTAGCAACCGCCATCCTGGAACTGAGTTGACGCAATGTCGATGATTCGCTCGCGGGCACGTTCAGGAATCTGGTGCACAAAACCGATCAAATCCTGGTTCGAATCGCGGAAACCCATTCCTCGGCCAATGCCGCTTTCGAAAAACGATGCCGAACGCGAGAAACAGAAGGTAATCATGCACTGGTACTGGTTCCAGATGTTCACCATGCGATCGAGTTTTTCGTCACCTGAATTCACATTATAAATGCTGAGCAGGTTATCCCAGTAGGCTTTCAGTTCAGCAAAAGCGGCATCCACTTTTTCGGTAGTATCCAGCTTGGCAATAGTGGCCTTGGCCTTGGTTTTATTGATTACGCCTTTCGATTCCCATTTTTCGTCTTCAGCATTTTCAACATAGCCCAACACAAAAATGAAATCTTTCGATTCGCCAGGCAGCAACTCCACTTCAAGGTAATGCGAAGCGATGGGCGACCAGCCGTGAGCCACCGTCATGCGCGGTTTTCCTTCCTCAACAACTTGTGGATTTTCGAACCCATTGTACAAGCCGATGAAGTTTTCGCGGTCGGTATCATAACCCTGAATAGGCGCATTTACCGAGTAATAAGCGTAATGATCACGGCGCTCTTTGTATTCTGTTTTGTGGTAGATCACCGAATCTTCAATCTCAACTTCACCTGTCGAGAAATTTCGCTGGAAATTTTCCATGTCGGTAGCTGCATTCCACAAACACCATTCGGTAAACGAGAACAACTTCAGTTTTTTAACTTCCGAAGAATGATTGGTCAGCGTCAGTTTCTGAACTTCGGCCCAGGTTTTCAGCGGCACGAAAAACAAAACTTTGGCAGAAACGCCATTCTTCTCACCTTTAACCGACGTGTAATTCATCCCGTGGCGACATTCGTAGCTGTCGAGCAGGGTTTTGCAGGGTTTCCACCCGGGCGACCAGGTTGTTTCGCCATCTTTTATATAGAAATAGCGGCCACCGCTATCCATCGGAACGTTGTTGTACCGATAACGAGTCAGCCTTCTGAACTTAGCATCCTTGTAAAAAGTGTATCCTCCCGCTGTGTTCGAAATCAGCGAAAAGAAATCTTCTGTTCCCAAGTAATTGATCCAGGGCCAGGGCGTTTGCGGGGTGGTAATAACATATTCCCGCCTGGAATCATCGAAATATCCAAATTTCATGTCGTATTATGTTTTAGAATGTGTTTGTCTCTCTTAAGCAACAACCGCTTTCCGGCGGTTATTCAATTCGTCGGTAATTTCGTCCATCTTCTTTTGGTCGAGCGGATACAGAGCCATCACACCTGCTGCAATCAAAGCAATCACAGTTGGTATCCAGCTCATCAGCATAATTATACCCGGGATAGCGCCTTTAATGGCTACTTCGTTCATTCCGTCGTAACTAAAAGCGGCCAAGACCAGCCCGATAATCGCACCGGCAATACCTCCGCCAAACTTGGTAGCAAACGACCCGGCCGAATAAACAAGTCCGGTTGCGCGGCGTCCGTTTTTGTATTCCGAATAATCGGCAGCATCGCCCAGCATGGCAAAAAATAAAGTTGGGAAAATAGCCGCCCCAAATTCAGAAATGACTCCAAGAGTGAAGATTCCGATGATATTTTGAGGCCCGCAGAAAACAAGCAAAGCGTTTACTGCTCCTGAAAAGATAAGCGCATAAATAAACAAGCGACGTTTGCCCCAAAGCCTTCCCAAAGGCGAAGTTGCCATGGCTCCGGCAATTGAAGCAATCATTAAACCAACCATATACGAAGCTGCCAAAAGCTGATGGTGCAGGTAATGCGTGAAATAAATAACGGTAATTCCCTGCTTGATGGAATTGTAAACATTGAATAATAGTCCGATCACCAACAAAATGATCCACGGGCGGTTTCGAATCAGATCTTTAAGGTCTTTGCGCAGGTTGGTTTCCTGTTCTTTAGGCGGGAGGACACGCTCTTTGGTCGATGCAAATGTGAGTATCAGGAAAAACGAAAGAAAGACTGAAAGCAAATAAATGGAATTGCTGTATCCGCGCTTCTGGTCGATGATGGTAATGTGTTTAGCATCCAGGTTTTCTTCGCCGGAAACGATGAATGAATAGGGTTTGTTGGCTTCCATCGAAAAGCTTTTGCCCTGAGTAGCAACGTTTGCTTCCTTGTGAGCTGTTGTGTCGGCCCATGCGAACAGGGCTACTCCGGCTTTTGTTTTGATGTTCACATTTTTAACATCTTCCGGAGCCGAAACAGTTACTTCATATTTTTGAGGTTCGATTTTGTCGAGTTTCACCGTCGGATTGATGTTTCCGAAATGCGCGACCAAAAACAAAAGGGCGCCCTGCACAAGCATTCCGCCTGAAAAAGCGCCAACCATCCGGTACGATCCCAGGCTGGTGCGTTCCTTGTCGTCACCAGTCATAACCGCCATTAAAGCGCCATACGGAATGTTGTTCGCCGTGTACATCAGGAAGAAAATGAGGTAGGTGACATACGCATACACCACTTTGCCGGTAGGGCCAAGGTTTGGCGAAGTAAATAAAAGCGATAGTGTAACACCCAGCGGAATGGCGGTCCACAAAATCCACGGACGAAACTTGCCATATTTGGAGTTTGTTCGGTCGCAAACAATACCCATTAAAATATCGATGATTCCGTCGCCTGACCGGGCAATAAGCATCAAAAGCCCTACTGTCGCGGGATTCAGCCCAAAAACATCGGTATAAAAAATGAAGAGGAAGGTAGCCACACCACGCCAGGCAATATTGGCAGCGCCATCGCCTAAAGCGTATCCAATTTTTTCTTTGATAGCAAGTTTTTCCAGCATAGTTAGTTAATTAATCAGGAGGTTTGAGAAATTATTTTTCAAAGATGAAATTTTCTTATTGTATTTGCAACAGAAAGTATTTTCTGACATGTTTTTTATTTCTAAACAAACTTTTTCTCAACAAAAAACCCGGCTTTTTAAACTGGGTTCTTATATTAAAAATGCAAATTCTCCATTCCTGAAAATATTTTACCGTCCGCGATGACCGCCTCCATGGAATCCGCCACCATGAAAACCACCACCACCTCTTAAAACAACAGTTGGGGCAATATTCCAGCCCCAATAGCTGTACGGCCAACCATAGCCATAACCGCCGTACCAGTATCCAGGGGCATAGTAGGAATACGAATCCTGCGATGCCTGTTTGCGGCGAACCAAATCAAGTTGCGTCTTCTGCATGTAGTTTAATATTGTATCTGCAACACCAGCCTGCTGAAGCTTAGCATATTCGCTCGCTTTAAGATTATAAGCCGTATGCGAACTCCTGATTTCATTAATTATATCACCTGGTGGAACCTTATCATTGGTCATTTTGATGATATCGGGCACCGTTACCGGAGTAAAGCTGTATGGCTGCTCTTTATAGACCACACAGCTATTGAGTAGCAAAACAACAGAACCTACAACGAACAAGAAAACAAAGCCTTTGGAATCAATTAATTTCTTCATTTTTAAGTCCTCCCATTTCTTTTTAAAATTGATTTAATGGATGAAAAGGCTTCAAATTCTGTACCTCTCCAGAAAGTTGAACTGTTAAAAATTAAAACCAGGCACAAATAGATAACAAACTGAATAAAAGCAGAATAAAACTCTAAAAGTCAATTTAACAAGTATAAATAATGTTAAAGAAATCAGATGGATGGAAATCAAAAAGCCCGAAACGATTTGTTTCAGGCTTTTCAATATTTCAGTGTAAATTGACCTAAATTTTAGGCAATGCCCACGGCGAGCGATATTCAGGAATTAAGAATCTGTTGGCAGCATCGTCGTTAATAAACTTGCTGGCTTTAGTGTCCCAATACAACCGGCGGCCAGTGCGGTGGGCGATGTTTCCCAAATGTGCTACACGAGCGGTATTGGCGGCAACCGTAATGTTGGCGTTCAAATTGGGGTTGCGGTCTTTTACGCCTTCAATGAAATTAGCCATGTGCAAATCGAGGCCTTTTCCATTCCCTTTTTGCAACGGAACCGGCTCGATCAGGTTTTTGTCCTTTTTCCTTTCAGGAATAACTTCCCAGCCATTGCGGTCAACGACTAAAGTACCATTGTTTCCAACGAAACCAACACCATGGTTGCGGCCATAGTATCCGCCATCAATGCCTGTACCGTGATCCCACAACATAGTGTGGCTGTCAAATTCGTATAAAGCCTGAAGGGTATCCGGAGTTTCGGAAGCATCATCAGGATAGGCAAACTTACCGCCCATAGCCATGATCGATTTTGGCGACGGATCGCCCATTCCGAACAGACCATAGTCGATGATGTGCACACCCCAGTCGGTCATTAAACCACCGGCATAGTCGTAGAACCAGCGGAAATTAAAATGGAAACGGTTTGGGTTGAACGGACGTTTCTTGGCCGGGCCTAACCAGAAATCGTAATCAACGCCGGCAGGAGCATCGCCATCGGGTTTTACCGGAACCGGTTCCATCCATCCCTGATAGGCCCAGGTACGAACGGTGCGGATTTTACCCAGCTTGCCCGATTTTACAAACTCAACGGCATCGCGCCAGTGTGGATCGCTGCGCTGCCACATACCCACCTGAACGATGGTTTTGTATTTGGCTGCGGCTCGTTCCATAATGTTGATTTCTTCGATGGAGTTGCCGAGCGGTTTTTCGCAATACACATCTTTCCCGGCCTGGCAGGCTTCAACCATTGGTAAGCAATGCCAGTGGTCGGGAGTTCCGATAATCACCACATCAACATCTTTATCTTCGAGGAGTTTACGGTAATCGCTATACAGGCGTGGCTTTTTCCCTTTGGCTTTTTCCACTTCAGCTGCGCGTTTATTCAACACATTGCTGTCAACATCGCATAAAGCGACACATTCGGTGTTTTTCTGGCGAAGAAAAGCCGACAAATCGGCAAATCCCATTCCATTGACGCCAATTAGCCCACAGCGAAGTTTTTCGTTCGCTCCTGAACAGGCACTCATGGGGATGGGCATTGCAGCTGCCAGACTAATGCCCACGGCAGCTGTGGTTGTACTTTTTAAAAAATTGCGACGGTTGGTCATTGGCAGTTTTAATTTAGTTGTGAATTTATAGGCAAAAACTGATCCGATGAACTTGAAG
>DAOPZV010000223.1:0-5450 GCA_035353575.1 Prolixibacteraceae bacterium
AACCTGGCTAACGACCACAACCAGATGATTATGGACCTGATGAAAAAGATTGCCCGTCGTCACAACTTCGCCATTCTTTTCCACGAAAAACCATTCGCCGGAATCAACGGTTCAGGAAAACACAACAACTGGTCACTTTCAACCGACACAGGCGTTAACCTTTATTCTCCGGGAAAAAATCCAAAATCGAACCTGCAATTCCTCACTTTCGTTGTAAATACACTGAAAGCATTGCATGTTAACCAGGATATGTTGCGCGCCAGCATCCTTACTGCTCCAAACACTCACCGTTTGGGCGCAAACGAAGCTCCGCCAGCAATCATCTCAGCTTTCCTTGGTGCCGAAGTAAGCAAAATGCTCGACTTAATGGAAGAAGCTGTTGTTGACCGCAAAATGACTCCGGACGAAAAAACTGCCCTTAAATTGAATATCGGCCGTATTCCTGAAATCATTCTCGACAACACCGACCGTAACCGTACATCGCCATTCGCTTTCACCGGTAACCGTTTCGAATTCCGCGCAGTAGGTTCGTCAGCTAACTGTGCTTCTGCAATGACTGCTTTGAACACTGCTGTTGCTGATCAGCTTATTAAATTTAAAATTGAAGTTGACGCTTTGATTGAATCAGGCGTGAAAAAAGACGAAGCAATCTTCCAGGTGTTGAAAAAACTCATCATCGAATCGAAAGCTATTCGTTTCGACGGTAATGGTTACAGCGACGAATGGAAAGTAGAAGCTGCAAAACGAGGTTTGACCAACATCACCAGTGTTCCAACTGCTTTGGAAGCTCTTGAAGTTCCACGCGTAGTTGAAATGTACGAAAAATCCGGGGTATTCACTCACCGTGAAATTGAAAGCCGTATCGAAGTTGAATTGGAGAAATTCACTAAGAAAATTCAGATTGAAGCTCGCGTACTTGGCGATTTAGCAATGAACCACATCATTCCAACAGCTATCAGCTATCAAACTTCTTTATTGGAAAACATCAAAAACGTAAAAGAGGTATTTGGTGCTGAATATCTGGAAACTGTTGCTGAAGGTCGTTTGGAATTGATCAAAGAAATCGGTGGTCACATTACTGCAATCAAAGCTAAAGTAAACGATATGGTTGAAGCTCGCAAAGTTGCTAACGTAATCGAATCAGCTAAAGAAAAAGCTGTTGCTTACGAAGCTCAGGTTAGACCATATCTGGATGACATCCGTTACCACATCGACAAACTCGAACTTATCGTTGACAATGAATTGTGGCCATTGCCAAAATACAGAGAATTACTGTTCATCCGATAGTTTATAGATAACTGTTTAATTAAGGCTTCAGGAAAATCCTGGAGCCTTTTTTGTTTTCGAGCCTTTTGCGCAAAATTTTGCTACAATTAATGGCGGCATAGATAATTTAAATAAACCTTTTCCGTTTTCCATAATGGATATAAAATGGTTACTTTTACCGCCAAACGTTAAAAAATAGATGAAGAAACAGGCTTTCCTCAAAATATTGTTACTCTGCCTTGTAGTATTGCTAGCGTCCTGCTCTGCCCGCCGGTTAATGAATACCGCCACCGTTTCATACCAGATTGGCGAATATTTCAATTCCATCGAAAAAAATAAAAAAGCATACCGTAGTCAGAAACTGAGAGCAGAAAAGAATAAGATAGCTTTCATGATTGGCGAGGCTTACTATCACATCAGCGATTTTGGGAAAGCCGCCGTTTGGTATAAAAATGCGATAAAGCAAAAAAATGACGATCCGTTGTGTATGTTGCACTATGCCGATTGCCTGAAAGCAACACAAAAGTACGACGAAGCATTGGTCTGGTATCAAACTTACCTGGGAATTAAACCCGACGATCAGTATGCAAAAAATGGAATTGAGTCGTGTAAAATTGCAAACAGCTGGCTCGATAAACCTTCGAGATATATTGTAAATGCCGTTAAAGAACTAAACTCGAAAGACAACGACTACTGCCCTGCTTTTGTAAGCGGACGCGACAACGAAGTGATTATTACTTCAACCCGCGATTTATCGAACGGAAAACGAAAAAGCGAAATTACCGGAACGAGATACGCCGATTTATTTTCGAGCAATTTTGAGGTGCAAAAACAAAAATGGAGCAAGCCAAAATCGATCGACGAAAACAACATGATCAACACAACCGGCGACGAAGGTGCTGCCACCATTTCAGACAAAGGCGATTTAATGATTTTTACCAGATGCCTGTACGACAAGCAAAAAGACATGGGATCGCAGCTTCTGTTCTCGAAACAGTCGCATGGCGAATGGGGCGAACCCACAGCCATTAAAATAGTTGGCGATAGCCTCATAGCAGCGCATCCATCGCTAAGCGCCGACGGAACAACACTTTACTTTGTTTCTGACAGACCCGGCGGATATGGCGGCAAAGATATTTGGATGGCCACTGGCAAAGGTTCAACTTTCGAAAAGCCCGTAAATCTTGGTCCGGAAATCAATACTCCTGGTGATGAAATGTTCCCGTTTATTCGGGAGAACGGCGACCTCTATTTTTCGTCGAACTACCATACAGGATTGGGTGGGCTCGATATATTTAAAGCGGTAAAAGACGACAAGGGAAAATGGAAAATTGAGAATATGAAAGCTCCAATCAACTCGCCAGGCGACGATTTTGGCATCATTTTTTCGAAAGGCGAAGTTGATAAAGGATTATTTTCATCGAACCGGAAAGGATCGAAAAGCGACGACATTTATTCTTTCTACCTGCCACCAAAAATTTTCAATGCCACTGGCGAAATATTCAATAAAGAAACCAACCAGAAAGTTGACGGAGCACAGGTTAGAATCATCGGTACCGACGGAACTAACCTGAAAGTTCGTGCCAATGGCGGCCGTTTTCAATATAAGTTAAAGCCTGAAACAGAATATGTTTTTGCAGCATTTAAGGATGGATATCTGAACGATAAAGCGCGCCTGACAACCATCGGATTAGACGATAGCAAAGATTTCCGCTTCGTGTTTAAGCTGGCACCAACCGACGAGCCAATCAAAATCAACAATATCAATTATGCCTTCGGAAGTTATGAGATTACTGAGGGATCAAAAGCATCGCTCGATTCGCTGGTTCAGCTTTTAATACTGAACCCAAGCATTAAAATTGAATTGATGGCGCACACCGACTTTGTGGGAAGCGAGCAATTCAACTCGGAGCTTTCGCAAAAACGCGCCCAATCTGCCGTAGATTATATCATTTCGAAGGGAATAACAGCAGGACGCCTCGTTGCGAAAGGATATGGTGAAACCTGGCCTAAAAAAGTGACCAAAGAAATTGCCAAACAGTATCCGTGGCTGAAAAAAGGCGACGAACTAACCGAAGAGTTTATTCTGAAACTTCCTCCTGATCAGCAGGAAATTGCCAAAGCCATTAACCGGCGAACGGAATTCAGGGTGTTGAGCAACGATTTTCACGAGTAGTTATAATTCACTGCAACATTAATTCATTTTAGATGTACTTCAAGCTATTATACCCTTGGCTCCTTGTTCTTCTTTTTCAGGTAACCTTTGCCCAAAAACCGGGCAAACAACATGATCCGTTAAAGAACATAACGATTTTATACACAAATGATTTACATGCCAATCTCGAACCGCATATAGTATCATGGATTAGTGAAACGAGGCCTGTTGGCGGTTTTGCCAATATTGTAACATTTGTAAAAAAAGAAAAACAGGCCAATCCCAATGCTTTATATTTCGATGCTGGCGATTTCTTTACCGGCCCAAACATTTGCTCGCTAACAAAAGGAGAAGCAATTATCGACCTGTTGAATTATTTACCTATTGATGCGACTTGCATCGGGAATCACGAATTTGATTACGGTTGGCAAAATATGCTTACTCAATTTCAAAAAGCAAAATTTCCGATCTTAAACGGCAATATTTTTCCTGAAAATTCGAACGAACTTCTTTGGAATAAGCCTTACCTCATCCTGCAACAAAATGGATTGAAAATTGGCGTAATCGGATTACATGGCAAATACGCATTTTACGATACCGTAGCAGAAATAGTGCGACGAGGGATTGAAGCCAAAGACGAAAAAGTTTATCTTCAAAAATATATCGATCTCCTAAAAAATAAAGTTGACCTTATTGTCTTGCTAATACATGAAGGGATACCTGGCCGCCAATCATCGAAAGGCAGTTCTGATGTAGAGCGAAACCTGCAATGCGACCTTAATTTAGCTAAGGATATAAAAGGAATAGATATTTTGATTACGGGGCATGCCCATCAGGGTACACCTAAAGCCCTAAACAGCAATGGCACAATTATCGTTTCAACCGACGCACTTGGAATTGAAGTTGGCAAACTTGAAATCCAGTATAACCAGAAACAAAAGAGAATTGTAAATTATTCGAATGAATTGAATTATCTCTTTGATGACGAAATTGAAGATGACATTCAAACCAGCAAAGCAATTGACCGATGGAAAACGAATTTAGCAGAAATCACGAACCAGAAAGTGAGTAGCATTGCGGAACCACTCACCAGATCGTATGGAGATGAATCACTTTTAGGGAATATGGTTGCTGATGCCATGCTGAGTATTTTTCCCGACTATGATATTGCCGTGGTTAACAGTGGAGGGCTACGCGAAGATGTTACAGGCCCCAACGTATCCATCGGAAACCTGATTTCAGCTTTTCCATTTCCAAATACAATTGTGCAATGTGAAATAAAAGGCTCAGTGTTAAAACAACTGCTAGAACAATCAGTTGGAAAAACGCATGGCATCCTGCAAGTCTCGAAAGGAACAACTATTGAATACAATAACACATTACCAACCGGCAACCAAATTGTCCATTGCTTAATAAAAGGCAACCCGTTAAACGAAGACAGTGTCTATAAAATATTGACTAATAATTTTTTGGCTGAAGGCGGAGACAGCTTTACTTCATTTAAAAATGTTGATCATAAAATAGACACAAACATTGAAATTGTTCAGTCTATGATTCAATACATGAAGACTTTTGACCTGTACAAACCTAAGCTCGAAGGAAGAGTGGTCAATATAGGAAAATAGGTGCTATCAAATAGAATTAAGATTGTTCATTTTAAATTCATTGCAGTCTTAATCGAATAATGTAGCCCAAATATTTTCTCAAAAGTATTACCTTTGCCCCGAAAATTTCAGAATTGTATGTCAGCAGATAACCGGTATATGGCTCGTGGAGTGTCGGCTTCGAAAGAAGACGTGCACAACGCCATTCAAAATATCGACAAAGGCTTGTATCCAAAGGCTTTTTGCAAGATTATTCCCGATATTTTGGGAGGCGACGATGAGTGGTGCAACATCATGCACGCCGACGGCGCCGGAACCAAATCGTCGCTGGCCTATATGTACTGGAAAGAAACCGGCGATCTATCTGTTTGGAAAGGCATCGCTCAGGATGCGCTGATTATGAACATCGACGACCTGCTTTGCGT
>DAOPZV010000224.1:0-5336 GCA_035353575.1 Prolixibacteraceae bacterium
CGTGCGAAAGAAAAAATGCGCAAAATTCTTTTAAACAGCACTTCGTTGAAATTTTTTCTTTAGAAAAAATCAATATTCAAACGGCTTATTTCCAGTTAATTGAAAAGTTAGTTGCAACTTTTTAATCGAAAATCTTATTTTTTCAGGTAATCCTGTCACCCTTTTTTGACATTGCCGTGTCATGTAAACAACTTAACTAAACCCAATGAAAGAACTGAAGCGAAATATCGACTTTGGACTTATCTGGAGAAAAATTCACAATCAGCTAACTGATGAAGAAGAAACTCTCCTCAAGGAATGGCTTGCAGACGATGCTTCGCACCGTAAATATTACGACGATGTAATTAATTATTATAACAGCGGGACACAGTTTTCTAATTCGCCAGCCGAACTCAAAAAAGCTCTCCGAAATATTTATCAAACTATCGGTATTTACAATCCCTACCGAAAACCAGTTATTATATCAATTACATCAGTTGCAGCGAGCATTTTATTTTTTATTTTTTTGCACTTTTTTAGTTCCAATCCATCAGAAACCGTTGTTGTTGAACAAAGTGTACAATCGATTGCCCCGGGAACTGAAAAGGCCGTTTTGATTCTTTCAGACGGTAGTGAACACGACCTTACATCAGGCGAAAAAACAATAAAAGCTGCAAATGGAATTGAAATTAAAAATACAGGTACAACGTTGGAATATTCCGGTAAAGGAAATCAGGCTGGCGAGTTAAAGTATAATACATTACGAATACCCAGAGGCGGCGAATATTTCCTGGTACTTTCCGACAGTACAAAAGTTTGGCTGAATTCTGAGACCACTTTGCGCTTTCCGGTTCAGTTTGCTGCTGATGTAAGAAATGTTGAGCTTACAGGTGAAGCTTATTTCGAAGTTTCGAAAAACGAAAAAGTGCCATTTATTGTTACCTCCGCAAACCAGCAAATAAAGGTACTCGGGACTCAATTTAATGTTTCGTCATATACAGAAAACGCTAATATATATACTACGTTGGTTGAAGGAAGAGTGGAAGTTACTACTTCTTCGAATCCAAGCGAGAAAATTCTTCTTGCACCAAGCGAACAAAGCTGCTTTACAAAAGGCGAAAATCAGCTCACAAAACGAATTGTAGATGTAAACAAATATGTAGCCTGGAAAAGCGGGCGATTTGTTTTCGAGAACGAGACTTTGGAAGATATCATGAGAACACTTTCGAAATGGTATGATGTACAGGTTGTGTTCAGTAGCGAAAGCAACAAAAAACTAAGGTTTACCGGAAACCTGGAACGCTATTCCAATTTTAACGAGATACTGAATAAAATAGAAAAAACGAATGAAGTAAAATTTGCAATTACAAACAACCTGATAACAATAGAATAGAAAAAATGAAAAGCGGGAAATGTTGGCAGCACCTCCCGCCGGACACTTAGTAAAATAAACTAAATGTATTAATCTGCATTACAAATCTATGAAAAAAAATCATTGTAACTCTATCCGTTGGCTCGGATGGAAAAAACTATTCCTTATGATAAGGATAACGGCTTTTTTTATTTTGCTCGGATTTTTACAAGTCTCAGCAAGTGTTTATTCTCAACAAACTAACCTCAATTTGAAGATTGAAAATTCGAATCTCGAAGAGGTTTTGAAAAGCATTGAACAGCAAAGTCAGTTCTATTTTCTTTACCGTGCTGACCTGTTGAATGAAGTTCCACCCGTATCGATTAAAGTAAGCAATGCAAAACTTGAAGACATTCTGAATAAAATTCTCGTGCCTAATGGTTTTAGCTATGAAATTGAAGATCGGGTAGTGGTAATCAAAAAAGCAACAGAAAAACCAACTTCGGTTCCCGTTGAACAAAAAAGTATTACCGGATCGGTAAAAGACAAGAATGGTGACCCCATTCCAGGAGTTTCTGTGGTTGTGAAAGGAACAACGACTGGAACAATTACTGACATTGACGGTAATTTCCATCTGAATATTTCGGGAGACGCAAAAACGCTGGTTTTTTCGTTTGTCGGTCTGAAATCTCAGGAAGTACAAATTGCAGGAACAACAACTTTCAAAATTGTAATGGAAGAGGAATCTGTTGGCGTTGAAGAAGTTGTGGTTGTTGGTTACGGTACACAAAAGAAAGTTAACCTTACAGGGGCCGTTTCTGCTGTAAAAATGGACGAAAAAATCGTTAGCCGTCCTGTTTCAAACGTTTCTTCTGGCTTGCAGGGTTTGGTTCCCGGTCTGGCAATCAGCCAGAACTCAGGTATGGCTGGTAAAAACGACGTTTCTCTTCTTATTCGCGGTATGGGTACTGTAAATAATGCCAATCCGCTGGTAGTTGTTGACGGCATGCCCGACATTGACATCAACCGTTTGAATATGAATGATATAGAAAGTATATCTGTTTTGAAAGATGCAACTTCTTCAGCTGTTTACGGATCGCGCGCTGCCAACGGTGTTATCCTCATAACAACAAAATCTGGTAAAGGTCAGAAAACACGTATTAATATTACTAGTTCTTATGGCGTTGAAAATCCAACAAAATCGTATGAGTTTATGGCCGATTATCCCAGAGCTCTTACGCTGGAACAACGTCTGGCTGCGGTCAATACGCTTCGCTCAAACTACATCTTCAAAGATGGAACCATTGATCAGTGGATGGCTTTAGGCATGATTGACCCGGTAAAATATCCAAATACCGACTGGTGGAAAACAATTATGAGAACAGGATCTGTTCAGAACCATAACATTACAGCATCAGGAAGTAACGAAAATTCGAACTTCTTCATATCTGTCGGAATTTTAGATGAAAAAGGTCTCCAGATAAACAACGATTACAAACGCTACAATGCCCGCTTCAACTACGATTACAAAATTCGTAAGAACATGAATGTTGGAGCCAAGTTTAGCGGCAACTGGTCGAAATATACTTATGCACTCGAAGACGGGTTTACTGATGATGATGCAACAAATACTGCCGGATTTGATATGCAGTATGCCATTGCCGGTATTCTTCCTTACGATCCAACTACCGGCTATTTCGGTGGAGTAATGGCTTATGGCGAAGACGTTCAGGCATACAATCCATATACGCTGTACGTTAATAGTTTAAACTACCAAAATCGTCAGGAAGCTAACGTGAGTGGTTATTGGGACTGGACTCCACTTAAAGGATTGACCGGCCGCGTTGACTACGCAGTGAACTATTACAACCAATTCAGGTACAACGCCAACATACCCAATACCGCATACAACTTCCAGACGGGTTCTTTTGGATCAAGGGTTTATGTAGGAACCAATGCCGGAATTGGAAACTACACCAATACAGGTTACAAAACTCAGTTGAACGGACGCTTAAATTACCAGAGAACTTTTGGTAAAGGCCATGATGTTGCAGCTATGTTTGCTTACAGCGAAGAATTTTGGTACGATCGCTATCAATCGGGTACACGTTTGGATCGCTTGCATCCTTCGCTCCACGAACTGGACGCTGCATTACAAGGAACAATGACTGCCGGAGGTAATTCAAGCACCGAAGGGCTTCGCTCTTACATTGGTCGTTTGAATTATACAGCATTCGACAAATACATTTTCGAAGCCAACTTCCGTTACGACGGTTCTTCCAAATTCTTACCCGGTCATCGTTACGGGTTTTTCCCTTCAGCCTCTATCGGCTGGAGATTCACCGAAGAAAACTTTGTTAAGCAGTATACTGACGGCTGGTTAACCAATGGTAAATTCCGTTTCTCATACGGAGGACTCGGGAACAACAGTGGTGTAGGCCGCTACGAACAACAGGAGACCTTGGCAGAAGGACACTACATGATTGGTGGTGTTATCACCAAGGGCCTGGTAAACAGCAAAATGGTTAACAAAGACCTTTCATGGGAAACCAGCTATGTAATGAATATTGGGTTAGATTTGGGATTCCTGAACAACAGACTTTCAACCGAACTCGATTACTACAATCGGTTGACTACCGGGATGAACCGACCTTCTGATATGTCAGTTCTGCTTTCAGGAGCCTACAATGCGCCTCGTAAAAACATTGGTAACCTCAGAAACCGTGGTGTTGAAATGAACATCAACTGGAAAGACAAGATTAAAACTTTTGAATACTCTGTAAATCTTAATGCTTCTTATAACCGAACTGTTCTGGAAAAATGGAATGAATTTCTTTCCCGTGGTTACACCTTCCTGAATATGCCTTACCATTTCTTATATACTTATGAAGATGCCGGTATCGCTCAAACCTGGGAAGATGTTTACAATGCAACCCCACAGGGGGCATCTCCAGGTGATATTCTTCGCAAAGATCTGAATGGCGACGGCAAGATTGACGGCAACGACAAAAAAGCTTATCCAAACATTCAGCGCGATCGGCCAACTGCCAACTTTGCGCTTAACCTGAATGCTGCATGGAAAGGATTCGATGTTTCAGTTTTATTTCAAGGTGCCGCCGGACGTAAGGATTATTGGTTGAATATTTATAACAATGTAAACTTCAACTCGTCGCGTTATGCCGCTACCTGGGACCACTGGAACAATCCATGGTCTGTTGAAAACCGCAATGGAGCCTGGCCGCGTCTCGCAGGAAACGCCAACCGTGAAGAAACTACTTTCTGGCTCGATGACATGAGTTACGTCCGTCTGAAAAACATCCAGTTGGGATACACCCTTAAAAACAAAGCCTGGTTGCAGAAAGTTGGTGTTGACGACATCCGCTTGTACTTCTCGGGAGAAAACCTGGCCACATTCACAAAATACCGTGGTCTCGATCCTGAAAAGAATTCAAACGCCAGCGATGCCTATCCTCTGGTTAAAACATACTCTTTCGGTATAAACATTGGTATTTAATAATGATCCTATGAAAAATAATACATTAAAAATATTAGCCTTTTCGCTTACCGCAGGACTGGCTCTTTTGAATGGGTCGTGTACAAAAGATTTGCTCGACCAAACACCTACCACCGATCTGGCCGCATCTCAATTCTGGCTTACTGAGAGTGATGCTACTACCGCTTTGATGGGAGCATACTCAGCAGTGCGTCCGCTCTTCGATCGCGATTATTATTTTGACGGTCAGGCTGAATACGTAAGAACCCGGGGAACCAGCACAACCAGCGGAAACTTACGTTTGGGCGATGCCTACAATGGTGGAAACTATAACCCATCGGGATATGCTTCTTCATTCGACAAAATGTACCGCTATTTGTATGGTGGGGTAAACCGCACTAATTATGTTATCGAAAACGTGAAGAAGATGCTCCCAACTGCGAGCGAAACGTCCAAACCCGGATTAGAAGCAGTTATTGGTGAAGCACGCTTACTTCGCGGTATGGTTTATTT
>DAOPZV010000225.1:0-5278 GCA_035353575.1 Prolixibacteraceae bacterium
CCCTTTATACTTTGGAATCAAAATCAATCATCCATTCAATTCCGTATTTGTCTCTGAACATGCCAAAATAAGAGCCCCAGGGACTTTCGCCAATAGGCATCTCGACCTCACCACCTGCAGAAAGACTGTTAAATAGTTGGTCTGCTTCTTCCTTGCTTTCGGCAATCACCGAGATTTTGCTCCTGTTTTCTTTTTCGTTGAGCGTTCCCATAAACTCGGGCGTATCACTTCCCATTAAAACACTGTGCTTGCCAATTAGCAAAGCAATATGCATAATTCTGTTCGCCTCTTTTTCAGAGATCTGATCCTTCAATATGGCCATATCCTTGAAGCGAACTATCCTTTCGAACTCTCCGCCAAAAGCAGATTTGTAAAATGTAAATGCCTCCTCGGCATTGCCATTGTAATGAATGTAAGGGTTTATTTGTGCCATGATTTCTGTTTATTTGAATAATCTCTGATTAATCTGCTGCTTGCTCTGTTGGAAATTTGGTAATGTCCATGTAAAAAATTTCCCAGGTATGTCCATCTGGGTCTTCAATGCTTCGCTGTTGCATAAATCCGTAGTCCCTAATTTCATGAGGTTCGGTTCCACCTGCATCTAATCCGCTGGTTACAATATGGTTTACTTGGTCGAGGCTGTCAACGGATAAAGAAAAAAGTCCGGCCAATTTTGACTTGGTGTCAGCCAGAGGTTTTGTAGCAAAAGATGCAAACTTCTCGTATGACAATATCATCACAAAAATATTCTCACTCCACACCATACATTTCCCGCCATCGTCAGAAAATTGAGGATTATTTACAAATCCCAATGCGGTGTAAAAGTCCATCGATTTCTGCAGGTCTTTCACTGCTAAATTGATAAAAATTTGTTTCGCCATTTTATTTTCAATTAGTTGTCAACTAGATAAATTCTCAGGTCGTTGTTACGGCCATCTGAATATCATCAACGTTTTTCGGTACAAGAAAGTTGACTACTGTTTTGATTTTGAGGTCAAGACTAAGCTTTCCAAACTGCTCGCATTCAACTTAAACAACTCATTAAAAACGATATACTAACAAAATCTTATCTTCTGGTGGTATATTCTGTTCTGATTTGCTATATTTACCAAAACCTAACAAAACTGTAAGCTTATGAACCGACTTCCAAGTTGCCAAGCCGTTGCTTTCCTGTTCATTAAGTTAGCCATTCCTTTTTCTTTTGCCCTTTCTCTTTTCGCAAATTCCCTTTATTCAAATAACAACCAAAAACTAAGTCTATGGAACATGTGAATCAAAAAAGGTTATTTATTGGAGCATGTCTGGCATTGCTGGTTACAGCTATTACTTTTGCCATCAGGGCTAAAATAGAAGGTGTTTTTACCGACGATTACGGTTTGAGCAAAGAGCAGGTTGGGCGGGCATTCGGGCCGGCATTCTGGGGCTTTGCCGTAGCCATGTTTGCCGGCGGCTATTTCATCGATATCGTGAAAACAAAAACGATCATCTGGATGGCTTTTGCCTTGCATCTGGTTGGCATTGTTTTGCTGCTTTTCGCTAAAGATATGGCTTCGTTGTTTATTGCAAACGTGTTTATCGGCCTTGGCAACGGAAGCGTTGAAGCCGCCTGTAATCCGCTTGTCACAACGCTCTTTCCTGAAAAGAAAACCAAAATGCTTAACCGCTTTCATGTTTGGTTCCCGGGCGGAATCGTGATTGGCAGTTTGCTCGCTGCCCTCATCATGGATAAACTCAACCTGCCTTGGCAAGTACTGGTAAGCATCTTGTTTATTCCGCTGGCCATCTACGGATTCCTGTTCTTCGGACAAACGATTCCTGAAACCGAACGTGTTTCGACCGGCGTCACTTATAAAGAAATGATGCGCAATGTTGGAGCGCCTATTACCATTACCATCGCCGTAATCCTGATGATTATGGTAGCCACTATCCCATCGTTTGCCGTTAGTTTCGACAGCGCTGTTCCTTTCGTAATTGTTGCCTTAATCGCACTGTTCATTATTTTGGAAGGACGCTTAATGAATAAAATATCGCTGCTTTTCCCATTCATCTTTTTCTGTATGCTTTTAACTGCATCTACTGAGTTGGGAACAACCCAATGGATTAATGCATTGCTGGCGCAGAACGGCATTGGCCCAATGTTGATTTTAGCTGTTGTTACCGGCATTATGGCTGTTGGCCGTTTCTTTGCCGGTGGACTAATTCACCGCCTGAATCCGACCGGCGTACTTTTGGGTTCTTCTATATTTGCTTTCGCCGGATTAATGCTGCTGAGTATTGCTTCTGGTCCGGTGATGACCGTTTTCTCGGCAGCTGTATTTGCCGTGGGCGTTTGCTATTTTTGGCCAACCATGATCGGCGTGGCATCAGAATATGTTCCGAAAAGTGGCGCACTTGGCATGTCTATTTTAGGAGGCGCCGGGTTTGTGGCAACTTCGATGGTTTTGCCCATCATGGGAAAATCGATCGAAACTTCAGGTGCACAAATTACCTTAAGAAACATGTCGGTGCTTCCGGTTATCCTCATTGTCGCTTTCATTATTCTTACTTTTATCGTGAAAGCTAAGTTCCACAAGAAATAAATCGTAAAAATTTACAGCGGCAGAGTCCGGTCTTTTTGAGAAAGCCGGACTCTGCTTTTATTTGGCATTTTAAATATCAATCCTGAAAACCGGATTTTCATTTCGCCACGATTCATAGGCCTTTTCAAGTGTATTCAGGAAAACGTTGCTGTCTTGCGCTCCTGAAACCGAATATTTGCGGTCGAAAACAAAGAACGGAACGCCACGTAATCCCAGACGATAAGCTTCCTGAATGTCGTTCCTGACGGCCTCGGCATATTCATCACTTTTCAATGTGCTTTTAACCACCCCTGCATCAATCCCGATTTCTGCGCCAATTTGAGCGAGCGTGTCCACATCATCAATGTTTTTTCCTTCAGTAAAATAGGCGCTAAAAAGCTTTTCCTCGGCTTCATTTTGAACTCCCTGAACCCTTGCCAGATGCGAAAACCGATGCGCCATGAACGTATTGGCCGGTATAGCTTTATCGAAATTGTATTGCAGACCTGCTTGCCGCGCCCAGTCTGCCACCTGATTATTGAGTGCTGTAGCTTCTTCTAAACTGATTCGTTTATGTTCCGATAAATATTGGTGGATGCTTTTCCCCGGCACTGTTTTCATTTCCGGCGACAACTGGTAACTTTTCCAGATTATTTCCAGTTCATTGGCATGTTTAAAATCAGACAAAGCCACTTCGAATTTACGTTTACCAATGTAGCAAAACGGGCAAACCACGTCGCTCCAGATTTCTATTTTCATTTTGTTTTCAGTCGAACTCATTGTTTTCTGTTTTCAGTTTGTACCGAGATTAAACAAAATTACAGCATCCAGGTTCAGCTTTTGGGTTAGACAAATTAATGGATTAAAATACTCTTGATAAAGTTTAACTTTTTGATGACAGGTATTCTGCTTCTGCCATCAAAATTTGTTTTACTTTTAATCGTTAAAACATCAAAAGATAATGAAACCACAAAGTTTCTGGAAGAAATATACGCTCAAAATCAATCAGACGCTGCTTTTCAAAGCCGGCTATTCGGAAGTTCTGCTGAAGCACTCGCCAAACGGATGGATTGTAAAAGCAAATACATTCTCTCAGGCTGCTGCTGAAATGACAGTTGAAGAACTCAATGATTTAACTGATGATCAGAATGTTTTACATTTCTATGCAAGTGATTCGAACGAACTGTTTGTGGTTCCGGCGCTGCCCGACAAGGCCGTTGTTTTTCGAAACAACAAGAATATAAAAGTGAGCGCGGGACAATCTGCCCGATTATTCTTCAGGATTCCGCTCAACATGCAATTTTATTTTGGTCAGGTTAAAGAAGAGAACAGAATTACAGAAGTCCCGCTGCAAAGGCTTTCGGATACGTGGTTTGGTGAAATAGACGAAGGCGAGCCCGCATATTCCATTGGAAGTAATTACGATAAATCCATTTCTGACGTTGAAGCAAACGCCTGGGAAGCAATTGCATCAGTCGAGATTATTAACAACACATTTGGCGTGCTCGACATACAGCGGCTCATTCTGCGGGTTGAGGAATTTAACCTGTACAAAAAAGGCGATCAAATACTTACTAGCCATGTCGCTATCGAATTTAAAGGTCAGGAACAGGCTGAAAGTGTTGCACTAAGCGTTCGCGACGACTTTCATGGCGAAAAACCTGAATTAATTGCCAAATCGCGCCTGTCTGACACAAAAAAACTGTTGCGCCGTAGTTTCTTCTTCATTAAAAACATTTATCAGAACTAAATTATGTGGCCCGAACTGGAAAAATACATCAATCCTGCGACCATCGAAAAATTTATTCGGATTGTCTTCATCCTCGTTATCGGGATTAGCTCGATACACCTGATAACCTTCATGTTAAGGCGTTCGCTTCGGAAACAACTCTCGCGCCAGCGCATGATGCTCATTTCGCGAACCATTGTTTATACAGGTTACACCGGCCTGGTTTTAATTGTAATCAAAGAATTTAACTACGATTTAACGGCCTTGTTTGGAGCCGCGGGCGTTGTGGGTATCGTTATTGGGGTCGCCTCGCAAACCAGCATCGGTAACATTATCAGCGGGCTTTTTCTCGTTGGCGAAAAATCGTTCGAAATTGGCGATGTGGTGCGCATTGGCGACAAATCAGGAACAGTTTATTCCATCGATTTGCTTTCGATCAAAATAAAAACGTTCGACAATTTACTAATCCGCATTCCGAATCAATCGGTTATTTCGTCGGAACTGACCAACGTAACCCGTTTCCCTATTCGCCGGCTTGATTTTCAAATCGGAGTTGCTTACAAAGAAGATCTTCGGAAAGTAAAGACTGTGCTGGAAACCGTTGCGCGTAACAATCCTCTTTGCCTCGAAGAACCTGAGCCTTACATCCTGTTTCAGACTTTTGGCGACAGCGCCATCAACATAACCTTTGGCGTATGGTTCGAAAAAGCCAATTATTCGGCCGTAAAAAACTCTGTTTTCATTGAAATCAAAGAAGCATTCGACCGCGAAGGAATAGAAATTCCGTTCCCGCACGTCAGTCTGTATGCAGGAGAAGCCAGTAAACCTTTCGATATTAATATTCGCAATACAACAAATTGATTTCAAGGCAACTAAATTTAAATTTTAGCTTGCCTGAATCAGAACATGGACAAATGTTTGATTATGCGTGAATGTTTGTTCCCGATTACAGTTCTATCTTCAACCCGTTTAAAATTACTAACCACTATTA
>DAOPZV010000226.1:0-5275 GCA_035353575.1 Prolixibacteraceae bacterium
ACCGTTGGCTCGTACGATTTCTATTTGGGTTATGGCGCAAAAAACAACATGATCGTAACTTTAGATACCGGTCACTTTCACTTGACCGAAAGTGTAGCTGACAAAATTTCGTCGCTGTTGCTTTTCACTCCTGAAATCATGCTGCACGTAAGTCGCCCAATTCGCTGGGACTCTGACCACGTGACCATTATGAACGACGACACGCTGGATTTGGCCAAAGAGATTGTTCGCTGCGACGCACTCGACCGCGTAAACATTGGTCTCGATTATTTCGACGCTTCGATCAACCGCATCGGCGCTTACGTGGTGGGTAGCCGTGCCACTCAAAAATGTTTCCTTCAGGCTTTGCTTGAGCCACTTACCGTTTTGCGCAAATACGAAGCCGATGGTAAATATTTCGAACGTCTGGCACTTCTGGAAGAAAGTAAAGTGTTACCTTGGAATGCTGTTTGGGATATGTTCTGTCTGAAGAATGAAGTTCCGGTTGGCGAAGATTTCATTGCCAATATTCAGCAATACGAGCAAGAAGTAACAAGCAAACGATAACAACAAAACTTAACTAAACTCATACAATGAACGCACTTTTAGGAATTATTTTTCACGCCATTGGCGGCGGCGCGTCCGGAAGTTGGTACATGCCTTACAACTGGGTAAAAAAATGGCGCTGGGAAATCTACTGGATTACCGGTGGAATTTTCTCGTGGTTGATTATGCCCATGCTGGCCGTACTACTAACTATTCCTGATTGGCAGGGAATTTTGCAAGCCACCAAAGGAAATGTTCTTCTCAACACTTACACAATGGGACTGTTGTGGGGAATCGGCGGTTTAACCTACGGTTTGGCCATTCGCTACCTCGGAATGTCGCTCGGTAACTCAGTGTTGCTGGGTATTACTTCGGTTGTTGGATCGCTCGGATTGCCGATTTTGCGCAATGTTCCGGGTGTTGCCGAACTTATCCCGAATGGATTGTCATTCACCGATTTGTTTAGCTCAGCCGGAGGACGAATTGTGCTGTTGGGTATCCTGATTTTGTTGGTTGGGATTATCCTCAGCGGACGTGCAGGGATTAAAAAAGATCGCGATCTGGGCACCAACAAAGACGGAGTGAACAGCGAATTCAAGCTTTCGAAAGGATTAATGATTGCAATTGTTTCAGGAGTTTTAAGCGCATTCTTCAGCTTTGGTATCGACGCCGGAAAAGAAATGGCTGCTGCTGCCCGAACACTCGCCGTTCAGCAAAGCTATCCGTTTATTACCGAAACCGGTGGCGGGTTTAAATACCTCTTCGAGAATAACATCATCTTTTTTGTCATTCTTTGGGGCGGTCTTACCACCAACCTGATTTGGAGTGTTGCCCTGATTTTCAAGAATAAAACCGGTGGCGATTTCACCGACGTTAAAGCGCCTTTGTTGCGCAATTACCTGTTCTGTGCATTGGCCGGAACAACCTGGTTTTTGCAATTCTTTTTCTACGGAATGGGCGAAACCAAAATTGGCAACGGCGCCAGTTCGTGGACATTGCACATGGCAACCATCATCCTCACCGCCAATCTTTGGGGCTTCTACCGCAAAGAGTGGAAAGGCGTTTCTAAGAAAACCTACAATATGATTTTGTTGGGTATTGGCGCAATTCTGTTGTCGGTTATCATTATCGGAGTTGCAAAATGGCTGTATCCTGAATTAAATGCACTCGGATAATGCAACGCATGGCTTTTAAAATGCACCTGAACGAAGGGCAAAAAGAAGAATACCGGAAAAGGCACAACAATTTGTGGCCTGAACTGCATAAACTCCTGAAAGATGCGGGAGTAAGCGAATACTCTATTTTTCTGGATGAAGAAACCAGTACGCTTTTCGCTTTCCAGAAAGTAAGCGGCGATGGTGGATCTCAGGATTTAGGACAAACCGAGATTGTGCAGAAATGGTGGGCTTTCATGGCCGACATCATGAAAACCAATCCCGATAATTCTCCCATATCCATTCCTCTGGAAGAAGTATTTTATATGGAATAGCACTTAGTTTACAGTCGCAGCGTTCAGTTTAGATTTTACTGGATACTGCGACTGAACTTTGATCTTTGAATATCTGCGTCTGCAGCTTAAATGGACGAAGCGTAAACGGCCTTGGCCGGTGAGCCGAAAAACAAGCGAAGACGGCGTTAAAAAATCTTTTCTGTCTGAGCCGAAGGCGAGTTTAAAAGATTTTAGCCGTCAAGCGTAAGTTTTTCTTGCGAAGCGGACTAAGCCTTGACCTTTTTTGATTCCTTTTTTGTGTCAAGACAAAAAAGGAATTGGGGTTTTGGGGCAAAGCCCCAACGATTAAAATTACTTGATATTCATATTAAAATGACTAACCAAACTTAATAACATGATAAAACAACTATTCTCAAAGGCTCGAATATTATTTATTCTGTTGGCCATCAGTAGTGTAAGCGTATTTGCTGCTGAAAAAACTACCGTAAAAGATTTGATCTGTGAATATCACACCAACCCGCTTGGCATTGATGTTCAAAAACCCCGCTTGAGCTGGAAGATGGAGTCAACCGCTCAAAATGTGCTGCAAACGGCCTACGAAATTAAAGTGACCGATCAATCGGGGAAAGCGCTCTGGAGCACCGGAAAAGTAAACTCCGACCAATCAGTTGATGTCGCTTACGACGGTCCGGCGCTGAAATCGATGCAACGCGTATTGTGGCAGGTACGTGTATGGGACAACAATGGAAAGGCCACAGCCTGGAGTGCTCCTGCTTCATGGGAAATGGGAATCCTGGAGCCCGAGTCGTGGAAGGCTTCGTGGATTACTTTGGGCTCTGAGCCCGATGTTGCGGGATCGAAACCAGCGCAGTATTTCAGGAAAGATTTTGCAACCGCTAAAAAAGTGAAATCGGCACGCGTGTACGTCACCTCTTTGGGTCTTTACCAATTATTCCTGAACGGCAAAAAGGTGAGCGCCGACTTATTTACTCCAGGTTGGACAAGCTTCAACAAACGACTTCAGTACCAGACTTACGATGTAACAACTTTACTTCAGCCTAAAAATGCTTTTGGCGCTATTGTAGGCGATGGATGGTATCGCGGAAACATTGGCTGGTCGAGCCAAAACGGTTACTACGGAAGCAAACTGGCGCTTTTGGTTCAGCTTCAGGTAAATTACACCGACGGAACAAGCGAGTTGATTTGTACCGACCAAAACTGGAAAGCCAGTAACGGAGCAATCATTGCATCCGACATATATAACGGCGAAACGTACGACGCCCGCAAAGAAATGCCGGGTTGGGCAAGTGTCGGTTTCGACGACAGCAAATGGGAAAAAGCAGCAGTGGCCGACCATTCGAAACAAGTATTGTTGGCACCGCAGGGAGTTCCGGTTAAAGCTATTGAAGAAATAAAACCAATCAAACAGCTTACTACGCCAAAAGGCGAAATGGTTTACGATATGGGCCAGAATATGGTTGGCTGGGTTCGCTTAAAAGTAAAGGGAAATAAAGGCGATCAGATTACCCTGAAATTTGCCGAAGTGCTGGATAAAGAAGGTAATTTCTATACCGACAACCTTCGCCGGGCAAAATGTACCGATCTCTTTATCCTGAACGGTTCAGGAGAAGAAGTTTTTGAGCCTCATTTCACTTTCCACGGCTTCCGTTTTGTAAAAATTGAAGGCGTTTCAACACAGCCTTCACTTGACCAAATTACCGGAGTTGTAATTCATTCAGATATGACTCCAACCGGGTCGTTTACCTGCTCCAGTCCGCTAATTAACAAACTTCAGCACAACATACAATGGGGGCAAAAAGGCAACTTCCTCGATGTTCCTACCGATTGTCCACAGCGCGACGAGCGTTTGGGCTGGACCGGTGATGCTCAGGTTTTCAGTATGACTGCCGCATTCAATTTCAATGTTGCGCCATTCTACACCAAGTGGTTGCGCGACGTGGCTGCCGACCAATCGCCAAACGGACGTCTGCCTCACGTTATTCCTGATGTGCTGAAAGGCGATGGCGGAGCAACTGCCTGGGCAGATGTAACGGTTGTTGTTCCATGGACGACTTACCTGACTTATGGAGACCGTCGCGTTTTGGAGGTTCAGTACCCCAGCATGAAAGCATGGGTGGAATATATGCACAGCCGTGCCGGTGACAAAAATCTGTGGATCGGCGATAACCATTATGGCGACTGGCTGGCATTTGCCACAACCCGTTCCGACTATCCCGGGGCAACTACCGAGAAAGATTTGATTGCAACAGCTTATTATTCCTATTCGAGCGGAATTTTAGCTAAAGTGGCTGCTATTATTGGCAAAACCGACGAAGCCAAAAAATATGCACAACTCTCTGACGACATCAAGAAGGCATTCCAGAAGGAGTTTGTAACGCCATCGGGTCGTTTGGTTTCGCATACACAAACAGCATATTGTTTGGCTTTGGCGTTTAAACTTTTGCCTGAAGATCTGAATCCGAAAGCCGCCAAATACCTGGCCGACGATGTGAAGAAAATGGGACACCTTACAACTGGTTTTGTAGGTACGCCATTGCTTTGTAAAACCCTCACCGAAAACGGATACGACGATCTGGCCTTTATGCTTTTGAACCGGGAGAAATATCCATCGTGGTTATACCCGGTAACACAGGGCGCAACAACTATATGGGAACGCTGGGACGGGCAGAAACCTGATGGCACATTCCAGGATGTGGGCATGAACAGCTTTAATCACTACGCTTATGGCGCAATTGGCGAATGGCTGTATCGTTTTGTTGCCGGTATGGATATCGATCAGGAAAAACCCGGCTACAAGCACATTTTATTCCAGCCTCATATTGGCGGTGGTTTAACCAATGCTGCTGTCGAATTTGAATCGGTGTACGGAAAAGTAAAATCGGGATGGAAACTCGATGGTGGAAATCTGGTGTACGATGTAACCGTACCGGCCAATACAACAGCAACAGTTACCTTGCCTTCAGCTAAAGCCGAGCAGGTAACATTGAACGGCCAGGCATTAAAAGCCGACGCTAAACAGGCTGGCAATGCTGTGGTGCTGAATGTTGGATCAGGAAACTATCAGTTTAAATATCCGGCAGAAGGATTGAAAAAATAGCGATTTTTGAATCGCTGACGATTATAAGTATCCGATCTTTTTCGAGAGATCGGATATTTTTTTTCTGAAAGTTTCGTCGGACGAACAGGCAGGTTTGCAGATTTTTTTTTCAGGAGCAAAACGGATGGCTCAACTTTGATTCATGTTAAACCTTTAAATCAATTTTATCATGAAACGATCAG
>DAOPZV010000227.1:0-5258 GCA_035353575.1 Prolixibacteraceae bacterium
TTAGTCTGATGAATTCGTCAGCGGTTTCAATATGTTCAAGGTTTGTGTAAAGCATCGCTCGCTTGTTCGATTTGTTATAGTACAAATTTACCGAAGTGCCCACAGTCGTAAAAGAAAAACGAACCGAATGAAATCGGCTTCGGAATTGAACTGCGACAACTTTTTTATTGAGGTAGATTGGGAAGGGTTGGAATTGTTGGAATTGTTTTATAAAAAATACGAATTAAGTGATGGGGAAATCAATTCTTCGCGATTCAAAAAAACTGACATTTAAAGTATAGTTCTAACTTTACCATCACTTTGAAATTTCGATTCGAACATGAAATCAATTATAGAAACCGACCAGGAGTTTATTTGCGACATTCAGGCACCTTGTTTCCAGATGCTTTCGGCGGAAGAAGCCGAACTGGTGAGAGCCAGCAAAACACAGGTGCTTTTCCGCAAAGGCGACAACCTTACCAAGCAAGGCGCGTTTGCGTCGTATGCGTTGTTTGTGATTAACGGACTTGCCAAACAATACATCGAAGGAGAGGGCGGAAAAAGTTTCAACCTTCGCATTATCAAACCGGGCGAATTTGTCGGGCTGTCGGCTGTCTTCACCAAAAATACGTTCAACTACTCGTCGGTGGCGCTAACCGATTGCCAGGTATTTCTGGTAGAGAAAGAAACCATTGCTTCGCTGATCAAACAAAACGGGCAATTTGGCTTCAATATGATTAAGCGCTACTGCGAGCAAAATGCCAATCTGTTCGATACGCTAAAAACCGTTCTGTATAAGCAAATGAATGGTAGAATGGCCAGCACTCTTCTTTATATAAATGCGCTGAAAAATGAAAACCCGGAGATATTTCAGCTTTTGTCGCGGAAAGATTTGGCCGACTTTTCAGGAATATCAACCGAAAGCGCAGTAAAACTTCTGAAAAGCTTTGAGAAAGACGGCTTGATTGAGTTGCAGGAAAAAGATGTTTCTCTGCTGAATTACAATGAGTTGGAAGAAATAAGTAAAAAAGGGTAGTAGGTGCTAGAGAATTTTGATCATATGCAAATCGCAACCAAAATGGCCGCTGTTGCCCAAAGGTGAATTAATGTACTCGAAACCAAACTTTTCGTAAGCTTTTAATGCGAGCGACAATTCAGGCATCGTTTCAAGATAAACTCTACTGAACCCATTTTCGACGGCTTTTTCCAGACACATAGCAATGATCTTTCTCCCAAGCCCAATTCCGCGTGCTTCGGGCAACAGGTACATTTTTACCAGCTCACAGGTGTCGGGCGGCAAACCCTCAGTAGGATAGATTCCGCCACCTCCAATAATTTTACCCCGATCGTTCTCGGCAACGAAATATGCAGACTTCGGTTGCTGAAACAACTCGTACAATGCGTCGGTAGTTGAATCGAAGAAAACCGTTCCCGGATGATTCGCACCAAATTCCACCAAGGTTGTTCTGACAATTTCAGCTAAATCTTTATTATCAGTTGCTTTAATAGCTCTAATATTCACGTAAAATAGCATTACATTTGATGCAATGTTAAACTATTTTTCACTGTCGGCAAACCAATTTAGAAAACTTTTATGGGTGATTATCCGAGCAAAATAATAATAGCGGACACGCAATTTCTTGTGATTGAAGCATTAAAAAGTATTCTCAGCAGAACCGGGCTTTTTTCGGACATCGAGATCGTAAGTTCAAAACGGGAGCTTGCAAAAATATTGGAAGGAACCCAGGATGCGTTGCTGGTAATCGATCCTGCCTTATTCGATTTTGATGGATTAGACGATTTAAAGACCTTCCACCGGAAATTTCCTCTACTGCCAATTTTAATTTTGACGAATTCACTCACAAAAAGCGAGTTTGGAGAATTGTCGAAAATGGGACTTAGAAATATGATCTATAAAACTGCCGATAAAAATGAAGTGTTGCTGGCCGTTGACTCTGCATTAAAAGGGAAAAAATACTTTTCAGAAGAAATACTGGATCTGATTCTCGAGATGAACGACAACAAAGCTATTCACGATGAACCGGGCAACCTCACCACATCGGAAGTGGAAATTGTAAAAATGATTTCCGGAGGATTGACAACCAAGGAGATAGCGAATAAAAAAAATATAAGTTTTCACACGGCAAACACGCATCGAAAAAATATTTTCAGGAAAATGAAAGTAAACAGTACTTCCGAACTAATTATGCAGGCCATAAAAGCTGGTTGGATCGACAATATTGAATACTACATTTAATCTTCGAACAAGCAGTTGCTTTAAAATTGTTTATAGCTACTTTCGCACAACACAAAAAATTGTTCACCCGATCAACCCAAACTTTAATGAATAAGTTCCTGAAAAAAACTTTCGAATACCTGCCGCTGGCCTGCATTATCGTCTCTTCGATATCTGCATTGCTTTTCCTGCTGATTGCCAATAAAATCGTTGACATTGATCCAGTTCTGTTTACCTCGTTCAGGATTTTTAATGTGATTTTGCTGCTGCTTTTTGCATTGAAAAGGAAATCGCTCACCGTTTGGATATTGGTAAGCATTTTTGCCGGAGCAGAGTTTGGGTACGACCTGCCCGAAGTTTCAAAAAACGCACAATTTTTGAGCGACATATTCATTCACCTTATTAAAACAATCATTGCTCCACTTATTTTTGCTACTCTGGTTAACGGAATTGCCGGTCACAACGATCTGAAATTGGTTGGCAGGCTGGGATGGAAATCGATTCTATATTTCGAAATAATTTCCACGCTGGCATTATTTATCGGTTTAGCGGCAATCAATATTAGTAAAGCCGGCGTAGGATTAACCTTGCCAGCTGATGCCGCAGCACCCATAGCCGCAGCAAAAGCACATAGCTGGTCTGATTTTTTACTGCACATGTTTCCTGAAAACATTGCCAAGTCGATATACGAGGGCAATATTTTACAGGTGGTGGTCTTCAGTATTATATTCGGCATTGCTGTTGCTCGCATTCCTGAATCATATCGCCATACCATGTTGCGTTTCACCGAAGGACTGGCTGAAACGATGTTCAAGTTTACAAATATCATCATGTATTATGCTCCGGTGGCGGTGTTTGCAGCGATAGCCTTTACAATAGGGCATTTGGGTCTCGATATTTTAGGAAGTCTCGTAAAACTGCTTGCAACTTTATATGTTGCCCTAACAATATTTCTTCTAACAGTTATCGTTCCATTGCTCATTTTCCTGAAAATTCCATTAAAGAAATTCATTCAAGCTGTCAGTGAACCTGCTTCAATTGCTTTTGCCACAGCCAATTCCGAATCGGCATTACCTGCCGCCCTTGAAAATATGGAGCGTTTCGGTGTTCCGCGCAAGATCGTGGCGTTTGTTATACCAACCGGATACAGCTTTAATCTGGATGGAACTACACTTTACCTTTCGCTGGCTTGCGTTTTTGTTGCTCAGGTTGCAGGAATTCACTTACCCTTTGCCGATCAGTTAATACTTTGTCTTATGCTGATGCTTACCAGCAAGGGCGTTGCTGGAGTTTCCCGCGCTTCCCTGGTTATCCTGCTCGGAACGTTGTCTAGCTTCGGTTTGCCAACTACTCCGGTTTTCCTGATTCTCGGAATCGATGTTTTGATGGACATGGCGCGTACAACCGTTAATGTTATTGGTAACTGCACCGCAACTGTTGTAATGGCAAAATGGGAAAATGCTTTTGACGAGGGAAAAGCGATGTCTTTCAAAAATATCGAATAAATCCGGTTTACGATTTAGTCAACCAATAAATCTGCTTCTACACAAATTACCAGCCTGTTAAACAAACATGACAATTCATGTTTTGATAGCATTCGTGTGTCAAAATTTTCCCTTTTGCTTCAATATACCACAAACATGGTATAAAATATACTACCATTTAGGTATTGTGGTAGCTATTATTGAGGTCCATATTTGTAAAAACTAAAAAAGAGAAAATCATGACGAAGATTGCACAAAAATTAACCGATTTGATTGGAAACACTCCATTATTGGAACTAGCCAACTTTAACAGTCACCATGACCTGGACGCAACGATTATAGCTAAACTCGAATATTTTAATCCGGGCGGAAGCGTAAAAGACCGCATCGGTAAAGCGATGATTGAAGACGCCGAACGCAGAGGTATTCTTAATCCCGATTCGGTTATCATTGAACCAACCAGTGGAAACACAGGTATTGCCCTTGCATTGGTGGCAGCGGCAAAAGGATATCGCCTCATCATTACTTTACCTGAAACATTCAGTATTGAGCGACGCAATTTACTGAAGGCCCTTGGTGCCGAATTGGTATTGACTCCTGGAGCACAAGGAATGAAAGGAGCTATTGCAAAAGCTGTTGAACTGGCAGAAGTAACTCCAAATTCGTTTATCCCTCAACAGTTTAAGAACCCCGCAAATCCAGCCATTCACCGTGCAACTACTGCCGAAGAAATTTGGAATGATACTGACGGCGAAGTCGATATTTTTATTGCTGGTGCCGGAACCGGCGGTACAATTACCGGAGTGGGCGAAGTACTGAAACAACGCAAACCTTCGGCACAGATTATTGTAGTTGAACCAACCGATTCTCCCGTTATTTCGGGTGGAAATCCTGGTCCACACAAAATCCAGGGGATCGGCCCAGGCTTTGTTCCTGACGTATTAAACCGGTCAGTAATTGACGAAGTTATTACCGTAAGTAACGACGACGCATTTGCAACCAGCCGCCAATTAGCCCGCACCGAAGGACTGTTGGTTGGGATTTCTTCAGGAGCAGCGACCTACGCCGCATTACAGGTGGCAAAACGTCCGGAAAATAAAGGAAAGAAAATTGTTGTAATCCTTCCTGATACCGGCGAACGCTATTTATCAACAATCCTTTATCAGTTTGAAGAACAGGCTGCTGCGGTTCATTCGAACTAATTAAAAATTCATTTTAGTGTCTGTATTTTAACTAAAAACTTTTTGAAATATGGGAAAGATTAGAATAAACGGAGAGGTGATTGAGATTGATAACCCAGTTTCAGTATTTGAAATACTAAAAATCAGAAAAGTCAATCATACTGATAAGGTATCGGTACAACTCAATGGCGAATTTGTGGATAGGGCGCATTTCAATGTGGTGAATACCAACCATGGAGACCGAATCGACCTGATGTATTTCATAGGAGGAGGAAGTTATCCTCACCAGGTTAAATACAGATAAAATAACAGAATTCTTAATTCAGAAATATAAGTAAGTTAACTTTTAGAACTTTGGGTGAAAGCTGCAGACAATTG
>DAOPZV010000228.1:0-5246 GCA_035353575.1 Prolixibacteraceae bacterium
TTAAAAATCTGAGATTCTTCGCTTTGCTCAGAATGACAATTATTTACAAGAGTCAGGCGGAAGGCAGTGCAGGTTTGCTGCAAAGCCGCAAACCTGCACTGCCTTCCGCTCACAACTCGTTGATTGTCATTTCGAACGAAGTGAGAAATCTCACAAAATAGAGTTAAAAACAATTTCACCTGATAATAATGATTCTTTTTAACGCTCTTCTGTTAGACCGCATTTCTTGCTCCTCCCCGTCAGCGCTTTCTCCCAATTATCCAAAGCGTTTTCCATTACTTTCGATTTTTCGTCGTGGCAGGTGAGGCAGGTACCCACTTGCAGTACTCGTTTTTGCTCGGCAATATTAAATGGCCGCAGCCAGTCGCGGGTAGCATAAGGCGGTTTGGCTTCCTGCAGGAATCCGATCCAGGCATCTTCGGGCAAACCGTCGTTTTCATTCAACGCAAAATGCGGTTCAAACGTCCAGTTGCCGGTGTTTCCGGCTGGTTTAAAAATCAGCTCGCCGCAGCCAAATCCCATCGCCAGCGAATTGTTGTGGCACGATTGGCAACTGCGCGCTTCCTTTTGGGTGGTGTGTCCCGAGGTGGGTGCAAACAACCGGTGAAAGCTTTTGCCTTTCCCTTTTTCGAGAGACTGGTTGTCAATGCTCATCACCATGCCGGGCATAGCCGTTACCACCTGATTGGTTTCAGTGTTCACACCCAAAACTGGCGCTTCCGCCATCGTTTTTCCGGCAAATTCCACCCACGAGCCTTTCGTGCGTTTTCCGGTCAGCATATCGAAACCGGCAGTTTCTTTTTCATAGCTATTGTGGCAACCAATACACTGCGGCACCCAGACCGTGTGGCAGGCTTCGCAGCTTAGCCGGTCGTGCCCTTTTCCACGTGTACAGGCCGATGCAGCAGGTTTTGATTCATGTACTTTTCCTGAAAGTTTATCGATCAGCGTAATTTGGTTCAACGAATCAACCTGGGTATTCATCAACGGGCGCCAATTCTTTTCAGTGAGCACCACTCGCGTTTTCGGGTTGGTTTTTCGAAGCCAGGCAATCATCTGCGACTCTTTGTCGGGCAGCGAGCTCACGATTTCCGAATTCACTTTCCCGGTCGGGTGACAATCTTTGCACTGAATACTCACAGCCTGTTCTTTGTGGCTGTGCGATTGGCCGTCGCCCATCACATCGTACGAACCGTGACAGTCGATGCAACCCATGCCTTTTTCGTGGTGCACGTCGGCTTTTACAAATTTAACCACGCGGTTGTCGGGCAAAATTTTGGTCTTTGTGCCAGTCTGAACCGCCGACTTTTCCGTTTCGTTCCAGCCTTCGTAGCTCAGCGAAATGCGCCCCGAGCGACTGTGACAGCTCATACAGCGGTCGTTCGAAACCTGTATGTCGATGGCCGGGTGAACCTCCGCAGTTCCGGCTGAAGTTTTCGCCTGCATCCTTTTCATGCTGGCTGAGGCTTCGTCGTTGTACTGCAAATGGCAGGCATTGCAACCACCTCCTCGTTCGAGCCATTCGGCATTTCCGGTTTTGGTCTTTTCGGAGCCCAAATGACAGCCTGCGCACAAATTCCGCAAATGCGTATCAGCAGTGGTGTGCCCCAGGTTTTGCACGTGAAAAGTATCGTTCATCGAATCTGTTTCCCCAAACACAAATTTGTCGATGGCTATGATGCCGCTTTGGGTGGTCATCAGCGATTGTTGCATCCGGTTGGTAATATCCTGATGGCAATTTTGTGTGCCGCAGGTTTGCCGGGCATTCGAAAAATTTCCGGGTACCAAAATCATGTTTCGGTGCGCCAGCGTTTTGTTCACCGAATACGGATCGCCCTTGTGACAAGCATAGCAGCCGGTTGTAGCTACATTGTGCGACTCCGACAGGCCTTTCATTTCGCCGTGGCATTGCAGGCAGCTTTCCACTTTGCGGTTTTCAGCAAACGAAATAGGCTTGCTCTCTGCACCAAAACCAACCGGATCAAAAATAATTAGTTGCTCTCCCGAAAGTTTGCTTTCGCGCAACGACTGCCATTCCCAGTTTTCGCCCCTGAACAGCAACGCAACCAAGGTCATCACCAAATAAATCATTCCGCTGATCAGCAGTACCAGCTTGACTTTCCGGCGAATGCTCGATGAAAGTTTTGGCAATAACCAAATGGCCAGCAGCAAACCAAAAATCAGGAGAATGACATAGACCGGGTGACTGGTTAAGTGCAGCATTTCCTGAATTCCGACGAAAAACCACGGCCCTTTTACGATCGTGCTGTCAGCCATTCCAAACGGCGCCCGAAACAAGAAGCTCAAAATCAGCAGGAACCCCAACACAATCAGCCAGGATTTCCGTTTGGGCCAAATGGTTTTTACATGATCGTAAACCGCGATAAACAAAAGGATGGTTCCCGTAGCCACATGCTGTATGTAAACAACCTGCTGATTGTCATTTGATCCGGAGAAAGCCGCGCTCAGCATTTTGCCGACAAACGGAATGGATTCGAAGAGCGAGGCCAAAATACGTTGTGCCTGAATCCCGGCCGAATCGCCTTTTAGGATGAATCCCGAAATCATTTCGTAGCCCAGAAAAATCAGGACAATGACCAGTAAAGTCCAGGTGCGGCGGTTGCGTATGTTGGTCTCGGTTTTCTTGTAAAAGTGATCGTAAACATGCAGGATAGAGAAAATAAAGAAAAGCTGTGCACTCCAGTAATGCAGGTTTCGGATAAAAGTCCCGGCCGGATTGGAAAGCAGCATCTCCGACAACGACTGGTGGGCGTGGGTAAAATCGTACGGAATGGCCAGCAAAACGCCGCTCACTGCGCAAATCAGCAGCGAGGCACTGGCAATCCATCCTGCCGTGTCGAACTGAAAAAACCTTTTAATCCTTTTCAGTGTCACTATTTTCTATTCTGTTTAAAACCTCTTGAGGATTTTTCAATTCTTCAATTAATTCATGTACACGAGTGCATGGATTATGAGTTGCATATCTTTGGCTGGGATACTTCGCTACCAATTGCTTTGCCCATTCAACAGCCTGCTCCTGATTTCCATATGTTATTAATATTGAATAGGTATTGGCATCATTCTTCAAATACCTATAGTTTGCATCTCCAGATTTTTTTTGAATTTCCCGTTCAAGATACGATTTGTAGTCTTCCCGATTCATTCCCGTGTTTACGAACTGAAAATGCAATAAAAACCAAAGCTCAAATGCTTCGTTTGTCCAGGCACAATTAATATTATTGGATTCCGCTTTTAAAATGGCATTATTAAAATTAGCTTCAGGAAAGTCATCTTTATCAAAAACAACCCAAACACGATCAAAGCTTCTACAAGCATTATCTCTTTGTTTAATTGCATATTCGACTAGTCCAATGGTATTACGACCAACCCCATCAATCCGTAATTCAACAGTTCCAAAAGGCAATTCCTTTTCTAAAGCTAAAAAATAGTTAGGCTCAGTTTTTGAGCCTTCACACACAATCAAAAAATACACGAGTTTCGTGCGAGTATTTTCTTTACGTTTCTTTTCTTCCCTACTGAAACGTTTTTTCACAGCATTATCAATTTTCGCTACTCTGGCCATCGGAAACAAGTTTAGAAAAATCTCCTACAAAAGGGATTGCTCCATATCTACCTGAAATATAGTCTTTTTCAAAAGAACGATCATTGCGTACTTTGCTTCCGTTTGGTTCAATATATTCCACCAGAGAATATAAATCAGTTTCTTCGTATTTATTTTTCTCTGTAAAATAGATTTGATCTCTTCTAAAGCAACCGTACCCCAATAAGTTTGTGTCGTGTGTAGCAAATATCAATTGTGCATTATTTGGATTATGCGTTGGCGAGTTAAAAAGCTTCACAATAGCCAAAGTTAACAATGGATGGAGTTTTGCATCAAGTTCATCAATAATAGTGAGTTCTCCAAGTTTCAATCCAAATGTTAATCCACCAGCTATATCATACAACTTGTTTGTACCAGAAGATTCCTGTTCGAATAAATCAAACTCATATTTATCAATTACTTTCCCATCTTCATCAAACTTATTGTGAATTGTCGAAACCTTATTACCCTTAAAAATAAAATCTTGAAATCCCAAGTTCAATGGATGTAAGAAATCTTTAATCATAAATGCTAACGCCTCATTTTTCAAAAGCGCTATGGTAAGGTACTTCTCATCTTCATGTTGTAATCCTGAAAGATTATTAAACTTACTAAACCAATTCATTATTTTTTTTGAAATTTCTCCGTTAAACTGGTCTGTTACAGAAAGAAAGAGAGCATTGTCCCGAGTTTTGCTTTCAATTCCCTTTCCTTCTTCAAAATATTTGGTAACTTCTATCGCATCCTTTTCTCTAAAAAACAAAGCTCTTTCTGTTTTCATTTTAAGTTTGAAAAGCCACTCTTTATGAACTATTTTATTGTCAACTTCAAATCCATATCTAAACCGTTCACCATCAATAACAAAAAGAATTTCAAAATAGGAAGGCTGTTCCTCAGTCTCAGAATTCAGCAGAAATTGGACTACATTTATTTCAGAAGTTGAATTATTTTGAGCTGACGAAAGCACAATTTTTGCCATCCGATTCAGAGCTTTAATAAGATTACTCTTTCCACTAGAATTTGCTCCGTAAATAACTGCACTTCTGAGAAGTTTATACTTTCCTGTTTCAATTATATTTTCTGGATTGTCTTTTATGGAAGTTGCCTCAAGACTTAAGGTTTTCTTTTCCTTGAAAGAAAGGAAATTACCAACTGTAAATTCGATCAACATATCTATTGTAAATTATGAGATTTTTTCTCAATTTTTCATGTCAAAAATAAATAATAAATAATTAAAACATTAATATTTTGAGAAATATTCTCAAAATATTAACAAATATTATTAATAACGGATTCAATTATAAAGGAATATATTTCAAAAGTGTGTCCTGACCACCCATTCCTCCGTTTTTGCATCGAACCGGCATTCCAGTTCGTGTAAAGGTTTAATCGCCGGGCCGCGCAGTGGTTTTCCGGTTGCGGCTTCGAATTGCGAGCCGTGGCAGTTGCATTGCAAAACAGTTTCCGTTCCTTTCCCTATCCGGCAACCGGCATGGGTGCAGGTGGTTGAAAATGCCCGAACCGATTCCCCGTTTCTAACAATGTAATACTTCTCATAAAAGTTGATTCCCATCGGGATTTCCTTGCCGTGCCTGTATTCCTGCGAGTTCTCCTTCTCCTCCTGAAACCGCGAGAGCGAGTGCCA
>DAOPZV010000229.1:0-5229 GCA_035353575.1 Prolixibacteraceae bacterium
AGCATGAGTCCGAATCGTCCGTGGGGCAGCTTTGTAACTCCTGAACACTCGAAAGTGGCTGCCGACGTGGCAAAGGAAGGAATTGTATTGCTGAAAAACGATCAGAATATTTTGCCGGTTAATCCGAAATTGTACAAGAAAATTTTGGTGGTAGGCGAAAACGCAACCCGCAAAATGACCATCGGCGGCGGAAGTTCGGAATTGAAAACCAAATACGAAATTTCACCGCTTCAGGGAATAAAAAATGCTTTTGGTGCGCAATGTGAGGTGAAGTACGCGATGGGCTACGCTTCGGGACCATCGGCTTACGGGCGTGAAATACCATCGAAACTCAACGCCGATACGCTTTTGAATGAAGCCATCCGCATGGCAAAAGATGCCGACCTGATTTTATACGTGGGCGGACTAAATAAAAACCATTTTCAGGATTGCGAAGGCGGCGACCGTAAAACTTACGATTTGCCTTTTGGACAAAACAAATTGATTGGTGAACTGATCAAAACTCAAAAGAGGATGGCCGTCGTTTTGGTCAGCGGGAATGCCGTTGCCATGCCTTGGGTGAACCAGGTTCCGGCTATTGTTCAGGCCTGGTATCTGGGCTCCGAGTCGGGGAATGCCATTGCTTCGGTGCTTTCAGGCGAAATCAATCCTTCGGGCAAATTGCCTTTTACATTTGGTGTGAAACTGAACGATTATGGCGCTCATTCGTTCGACAAACTTTGTTTTCCGGGCGACAGCATCAAAGAGGTTTATAAGGAAGATATTCTGGTGGGCTACCGTTGGTTCGACACCAAAAATATAGCGCCGCAATTTGCATTCGGTTACGGGCTTTCTTACACCACTTTCCAGGTTGGCAAAGCATCGGTTGACAAGCCAAAATACGGCAAAAACGATACGGTTAAGCTGACAGTTTCGGTGGCCAATACGGGTAAAGTTGAAGGTGCTGAAGTCATTCAGGCATACATTCAGGATAAAATTTCATCAGTTCCACGGCCTGTAAAAGAGCTGAAAGCCTTCAGTAAAGTGATTCTGAAAGCGGGAGAGAGCAAGGTGGTGACCCTGGAATTGCCGGTTAGCGAATGGGGCTTCTACGACGAAACCACCAAAACATTTAAGGTGGAGCCCGGCCAGTTCGTGATTAACCTCGGAACGTCTTCGCGCGACATCAAACAACAAATTCCGGTGACGGTAGAATAGTTGCTGTCGGAAAATATTAACCACGAAGGCACAAAGTCGCGAAGTTTTTTCGTTTTTGTAACTGAAAAAAGTTAATTTGGGAGTTAATAACTAACTAATCATGGCTTATGAAGTTGTTGAAATTCGTTCCCATTTCAGGCAAAACATTGCTGTATGCAATGGCTGCCATTCTCCTGACTCATTTAAATCCACAGAATTTATCTGCTCAGAAGATGAATCAACCGGTGTTGGGTCACCGCAGTGTCGAAATTCTGAAGGTGGGTCAACTCGAATTTAAGGACCTCAATAAAAACCATCAGCTTGATAAATACGAAGACTGGCGTTTACCTGTCGACGAGCGCATAAACGATCTGATTTCAAAGATGACCATCGAAGAGAAGGTTGGATTCATGATTATCAGTACCACCCGAATGGCGGGCGATCAATCGTTTCAGGCTGGGGCTGCGAGGACGACGATAAGCAGTGGGTTTAACGAAGAAGATTTGGTGCAAACTACCAATATGTTTACACGTAAGCCATTGCCAACGCCAAATATGAGTGCAGCCGGAACTACAAAAGCGGTGCTGACATACAATTTGCGGCATTTCATTCTGCGTGCAAATACCGATGCCAAAACCATTGCTGAATGGTCGAACAACCTGCAGGCGCTTTCCGAAAGTTCGCGTTTGGGAATTCCTTCTATCGTAGCTTCAAATCCGCGCAATCATGTTACCATCGATAATTCAATTGGACTGAGTGTTGGAACCACTACTTTCTCAAAATGGCCGGGGGAATTGGGAATGGCTGCCATGCGCGATTTCAAACTAACCCGTGAGTTTGCTGAAATTGCGGCCAAAGAATGGACATCGGTTGGCCTTCGGAAAGGATACATGTACATGGCCGATTTAGCCACTGAGCCGCGTTGGCAGCGGGTTGAAGGTACCTTTGGCGAGGATGCCAACCTGGCAGCATCAATGATTCGCGAAATTGTATTGGGTTTTCAGGGCGAAAAGCTTGGCGCCAATTCGGTTGCCCTAACCACAAAACATTTCCCGGGAGGTGGGCCTCAAGTCGATGGACAGGATTCACACTTCGATTGGGGCAAAAACCAGCATTATCCCGGAGGAATGTTTGCCTATCATCTCATTCCGTTCAAAGCCGCCATTGAAGCCGGAACGTCATCGATTATGCCTTATTATTCGCGTCCAACAGGTCCGCAATTCGAAGAGGTGGGTTACTCGTACAATAAAGCCATCATTAAAGACACTTTACGCAATAAACTGGGATTCCGGGGGATCATTAACTCCGATACCGGCCCTATTGATATGATGCCATGGGGAGTTGAAAACCTCACTATTCCGGAGCGATATCAGAAAGCAATCAACGCCGGAGTCGATATTTTTTCAGGAAATGCCGACCCGACAGTTTTGCTCGAAACGGTTAAAAAAGGTATGGTTTCTGAACAACGCATCAACGAATCTATCGCCAGGCTTCTTCGCGAGAAATTTTTATTGGGACTGTTCGAAAACCCATATGTCGATCCGGAAGCAGCGGCTAAAATTGTTGGTAATTCCGAGTTTCAGAAAAAAGCTGATCTGGCTATGCGAAAATCAATTGTGTTATTGCGCAACGACAAAAAACAACTGCCGTTGGCCAAGGGAACAAAGGTCTATTTTGAAACCTATTACGATAATGGACGTTCACAAAAGCCGATTTCTGTAATAAAGCCAACAAATAATAACTGGAATTTGCAATTTGTAGCAACTCCTGAAGAAGCCGATGTTGTTTTGCTTTGGTTAATACCGAATGGGGGAGGACTTTTTAGTTCGGAAGGTACTGCCATCGACCTGCAATTGTCAAAAAACAGGATTGATGTGGCTCATGTAAACCAGTTAAAATCGGGCAAACCGACCATTGTGGTGGTAAATTATACCAATCCTTGGGTCATCGATGAAATCGACACTGGTGATCTGAAATCGGTACTGGCCACTTTCGGAACTACTCAGGAAGCATTGCTTGATGTGGTAACCGGAAAGTTCAATCCTTCAGGAAAAATGCCTTTTACAACGCCGGTTTCGATGAAAGCAGTGCTCGAAAATAAAGCCGATGTTCCCGGATATTTGGAGCCCAAAGGGTATGCCCTGTTTAATTTTGGAGAAGGGCTGAGTTATTGAACACTCTGCGGATGGGGTGATTAATTGGTAAAAATGCAAATTGATATTTAGTGTAAATATTACACCAATTTTTGAATGACATAAGCATTTGATTTTGCACTTTTGTTTGCTGTTAAACAAACTTAAATCACTTTACAATGAAAGTGCATGCCTTGCTTTTGTCCCTGATTATGCTTTGTGTTTTAGGATTCAGTACTGAAGCTAAATGCGATAATTCGAATACTAAATCAAATTTTTACTCACTTTCAGGGAAAGCGCTCAAAACCGGGAATCAGCTTACTTCTTCCGGAAAAATTACTCAGGTAGGCGAGCCGCTTATTCATGCTTACCGCACAAATAGCCCCAAAGGTACTGTTTTGCTTTTCCCGGGAGGCGAATATAATGTTTTGAACATCAAAAGTCAGGGAGATAAAGTTGCGAAATTTCTCAATGCTGAAGGTTTTGATGTGGCATTGCTCGAATACCGTATTGGCTCCACTGATTCCAGAAATTTGGCATTGACCGATGCACTGCAAGCCATCCGCAAACTGAAAACCGACGCCAAAAAATTCGGTTTGCACAACGGGCAACTGGCTCTGTTAGGAATTGGCACCGGCGGACATTTGGCTGCTCGCGCCGTTCAGCGACTGGCCAAAAATGAGCAACCTGACAAGCTAATCCTGATCTCGCCAGCCTATCTGGACGAAACCCTGAAAGGCACGGTTTATCCGGCTGTGATGCCACCTGTTCAGCCGAAAGCTCAACTATTTGTTTCTTTTGCTGCAGATGAAAACAAGGATCTGGTTCGCTGCGGACAGGAATATGCCAAAATGTGGAAAGGCTACGACGGACAGGCAATATTTAGCGTGATTGCAGATAGTAAGTTTATTGGGAACAGCGACCTGAATCCACTGGAAGAAAGTAAAAATCTTCAGGAACAATTAAAAACTTTCCTGAATTCAAAACCTGAAATAACGCCACAAACTCCAAATCCGGCAACAGTTCCGGTGGAAGGGTACGCCAAAAAGCGCCATGCCGAAAAGGCAGACCTACTCAAGACCAATAAATACGAGTTGCTGATGTTCGGAAATTCAATTACCCACAACTTTGAGAAGCCCGAGTATCAACCGATCTGGAACCATTTTTTTGCACCACGAAATGCCCTCAATCTGGGAACGAGTGCCTATCGCACCGAAAACCTAATCTGGGAAATTCAAAACCTGCCGCTGGAAAATCAATCGCCAAAAGTGGCTATTGTCGAAATTGGCACCAATAACATCGACGAGAAAAATTATCCAACGCGCCATACCGCAGGCCAACTAGCCGGTGGAATCGAAACCATCGTGAAATTGTTGCGCGAGAAACTTCCGCAGACTAAAATCATTGTCATGCGTTGTTTCCCGGGTTGTTACGGCGGGCCTAACCCAACCTCGCATCGGGCCATTTTGGAGCGGGCTTCGGATTTGGTTTCGAAGCTGGCCGACAACAAAACGGTATTTTACTGCGACGTCAATCATGTTTTCTTGAATCTGGATGGCTCGATTAATCACGACCAGATGCCCGACTGGTTGCATCCGAGTCCGGCCGGAGCCAAAGCCTGGGCGCAGGCTATGGAGCCACTGTTATCGCAACTCATGGGGGACAAATCGCGCGATACAGATATTCCGAAAAACTCCGCGATTGTTCCGATGCCGAAACTCGAAAACGACAGCTACAACTGGTGGGACCGCCATGCCGACGTATTGAGGGAGAAAGATTCGATCAATCCTGAAGTTGTGCTGATTGGCAATTCGATTACCCATTTTTGGGGAGGCGAGCCCAAACTGAAAAATGCCGATGGAAAACCGCGCAACCCGAATGGCCCGAATGCCTGGGCGTCGGTGTTTGCCAATCACCGGGT
>DAOPZV010000230.1:0-5180 GCA_035353575.1 Prolixibacteraceae bacterium
CCAAAGTCGTTTATTCCCTGCTGTCCCAAACCGATAAAGCCCATAACTACGCGGTCGCTTGGAGCGATGCGGGTTCCGTCGGCCGTAGTCCAACTTGGAAGGATAGTGAGGCCAGTGAGGCCAAGAGCTGACAGACCCAAAAAGTCACGTCTGTTCAGTCCATTGTTCGAATCTTGTTTCATTGAATGATGGATTTAGTTTGTGGTTATGATGTTTAAACGAAGAAAAATCACTTTAATATGAAAATAGTGCGTCTCTTTGACGCAATGATAATTTATTTATTTCGAAATGGAACACATTTCTTCTTGTTGTAAAACATGCCCAAAGCTAAATAAGAGAGCGCTTCCAGGCCAAGCCTATTTAATCACTTCCGGAACAATCTCGCTGAGTACTCCGTTTACGCGAACCTTCACTGGATTTCTGTTCTTCGACTTTACATGAAACGAAGTTACTTTTCCTGATTTCCATGCACAATCAACCACATAACCGCCTCGGGCACAAAGACCTGAAAACGAACCTTCATCAGCCCACCGTTTCGGAACTGCCGGTAATAAGTTGATTTCGCCGGCGTGGCTTTGAAGCAGCATTTCGGCCATCGCCGCAGTTATTCCAAAGTTTCCATCCATCTGAAATGGTGGATGCGTGCAATACAAATTTGGCAATGTGTTGTATTTCAGCAAACCCTCGATCATAATGCCAGCGCGTTCGCCTTCGCCCAGCCTTGCCCAGAGCGCACACCTCCAGGGCCACGTCCAGGAGCGGCGGCTGTCGCCAACAGTTGATTCAACCGTGAAAGGTGTATCAATATTCTTACCGTAATTTCCGCTTCTGCTTCGAAGAGAAATAACTGCGGCTTTGGCCAGTTCAGGAGTTTTTGTGGTGCTAATTTGTTTACCCGGATAAACTGCAAACAAGTGCGATGTATGGCGATGCTGATCGTCGGGATCATCGCGATCCGTCTGCCATTCCTGCAACTGGCCCCATTTGCCAATTTTATTGGGAGCCAGATGTGCCTGCATTTCAGCTACTTTTTTCTGGTATTCCTGGTCAATATTCAAGGCAGCGGCAGCTTCAATATAATTCTGGAATAAATCCCAAACCAGTTGCTGGTCGTGCATCACGCCGTCTTCGCGCGGGCCGTGCTCGGGCGACCAGCCCATGGGAACCACCAACGAACCATCAGGCAACGCTTTGAGGCGATCTTCCCAATACTGGCAAATTTCCTTCAGGATGGGATAAGCTGTTTTTTTCAAATATTCGTTGTCGCGTGTAAATGCCCAATGCTCATATACGTGCTGCGCATACCAGGCACTCGCCGGGATGTTCCATTCCCATCCGTTGCCACCAAAAATACTTTGGCTGGTTCGGGCAGTCCAACCGCGAGTTTGTTCGCCAAAAGCTTTTCGCGTAGCAACCCGGCATGGTTCGGCCTGTGCCACAATGTAATCGATTAAAGGCAGATGGCATTCCGACAAATTGGTACTTTCGGCAGCCCAGTAATTCATCTGAATATTGATGTTATTGTGGTAATCGCTGGCCCAGGCCGGAGTGTTACTGTCGTTCCAAAGGCCCTGCAAGTTAGCAGGCAGTCCGCCCGGGCGCGAAGAACTTGCCAGTAAATACCTTCCGTACTGAAACATGGTTTCCTCTAAATCCGGGTCGCTTCCACCTTCACCATATTTTTTTAAGCGTTCGTTGGTTGGCAGTGCTAATACTTCAAGGTTGGTTTTCCCGATATCGATTCGGGCAGCCAGGGTCAGACGGCTTAAATCGGTCGTATGAGATTTCTTCAACTGTTCGTATGATTTTGCAGAAGCAGCAGCAATTTCCTTTTCTATTACAGGAAGTGGATCTTCGCCGCGCCATCCCGAGTTGTATTCGGGCTTATAGTTGGTTCGGGCATCAACATAGAGAATGAGCGAGTTGCAATTTTCAAAAACAAGTGCGTCGTCTTCAGCCGTAAGTTTACCTCCTTCAGAAACAACTTTCACCTCGGTAGCATATTTCAGTTTATTTGGCATTTCTGCCAAAAACTTCAGGATATTTTTCCCGGCAATGCTCTTGGCTCCCTGTGCCGATGAAAGGTGAATTTTTCCTGAAAGTGCACCTTTCTTGCTCGCCGTGTACCTGAAAACCATTACCTGGTCGGGATGACTGGCAAAGGCTTCGCGCAAATATCTCTGCCCGTTTAATTGGAACCCGGTGGTGTGAATTCCTGAAACAATGTCGAGGCTTCGTGAATATTGGTCTGGCTGACCGGAAATATTAAAATCGAGGTTGATGTCGCCAAAATTGCGGTAGCTGCCAAACCCGTGATCGCCGAGTTCATATTCGCCGTCCCAGTTATTATCGCCCGACCAAAGACTCTGCTCGTTAAATTGAATGCGTTCTTTTTCAACTCCGCCGAACAACATTGCTCCCATTCGGCCATTACCAATTGGCAGAGCTTCAGCATCCCACTTTTGCGCCGGATGATTAAACCAGATTTTTAGCGGCTCAATTGCTCTCAAATTAAACACAAGAGCGTTAAAACAGAGCAAAAACACAAAAAAATTCAGTTTCATAATTCAGGGTTTTAAATATCAGGTTTGAGGCTTTAGGCAGACACGCCAAATAAAACCAAAAACATGTTAATGTTTTCTAATTTTATTTTACACCTTGCAACAAATTTAATGGCTTTTGTGAAAACAGGTCTATATTTATGCCTTTCTTACCTAAAATGAAAGGGGACAACAAATTTCTGCTTGGCTTAATTTCAGGAAATGAGAAAGTTTTCCGGATGTTGGTTGAACAATGGTACACACGCTTGTTCAACTTTGCCAACGGTTATTTGAATAATTCTGAAAACACAAAGGAAGTTATTCAGGACGTTTTCCTGAAGCTTTGGGATAACCGGCAAAAACTTTCGGCCGACACCAACTTGAACGCATACCTTTTCACGTTAACGCGAAACAGATGTATTGACCTTATTCGCAGGGAGAAATTAATGCTCCAGTTCAGGACAGATAAACAGGAAGAGTACCGGCGGTTATCGGAAAATTTCGAAGCATTGTCTGACCCGATACTTGACAATTTATTCGCAATGGAAATTCAGGATGAAATAAACCGCACGATAAGCGAATTGCCGGAACAATGCCAGAAAGTTTTTGTGATGAGCCGGGTGAAGGGCATGAACAACCGCGAAATAAGTCAGACATTGGTACTTTCAGAAAAAACCATCGAAAGCCATTTAACCAAAGCATTAAAAACCATACGATTGGCTCTTGAACGCAAATTTCCGGAATCAATAAATCTACTTTTCATTTTCGGCAATTTAATTCATAAGTTGTCGTGCAAAGAAGATACTCGCGCATAAAAAAATTCAGTCTTTTAAAACTTTTTTAACTTTTTTTCAATTTTCGCTCAGGGTATTTTGCGGGTAGTTCGTTTCAAGGAGTAGAAAGCAAAACGAATGACCGAAGAATTACTTGTAAAATACATTTCCGGGCAAGCCAATCAGGACGAAACTGAAGCCGTTTTAGGCTGGGCTAAAGTATCTGAAGAAAGAGAACAGGAAATTATCCGCCTTAAAAATATCTGGATAATAACCGGACTCGATCAGGATGTGAATTCCTTCATGATGCGCAGTGAAGTTGACCGGATTATGCAGATTATTTTCAAGGAAAATTTGGCCAAACAGCGAAAAAAACATTTAATCAAAATCCTCGCTTATGCAGCCGGATTCCTGATCATAGTCGGATTATCGACTTATTCAGGATTCTACCTGTCTCAAAAAGTTACCAACACAAACCATGCATACACCGAAATCTACGTACCCAAAGGCGAACGAACTTCTGTTTTACTGCCCGATGGCTCGAAAGTTCAATTGAACAGCGACTCACGGCTACGGTTCGAATCAACTTTATCAACATTGGGAAAGAGAAAGGTTAGTTTATCGGGCGAAGCTTATTTTGAAGTTAAGCCCGATTCAGTTCACCCATTTATTGTTGAAACGCCGAGTTATAACATTGAAGTTCTGGGTACTAGTTTCGATGTAAGCTGTTATCCTAACGACTCATTAATTACAACTTTTCTTCAACAGGGGAAAGTTAAAATCAGCAAACACAACTCAAAGCCGGTTTACCTGGTTCCGAGTGAGTTATATTGCTATAACACAACCACATCAGAGTCGAGCAAAAAGAAGGTTGAAGATTTCAGGTATGCCGACTGGACGAAAGGACGATTTACAATAGCTGGAGAAACAATTGGAGATTTGGCAAAAAAACTGGAAAGGAGATTTAATATCAAAGTTGTTTTTGGCGACGCAGAGGCTAAAAACCATATCTATTCGGGATCGATTAAGGATGAGGATTTGAATACCATGCTCGAAGCATTAACTTATGCCTCAACCATAAAATATGAGCATAAAGGAGATACAATCGTCCTTTATTCGAAGAAATAAAAAAATAGCCGGAAAATGTTAGCAGCATTTACCGGCTTTTAGGACAATCAATTATCGTGCCCGTTGATTAGCAGTCGGTTGGCACAATTTTTAACCACCAAATGTTTTCAAAGTTATGAAAAAAAAACGAACTAAGGATCATCCTTGCTGGTCAGGGACGGTCAGGAAAAGTTTATTAGTCATGAAGCTAGCTCTTTTTTTAATGGTTGTGGGAATAATGCAAAGTGTGGCATCGGTCTATTCCCAGAATAAGCACTTCAACATGAACGAAAAGGAAATTTCGATCAAAGACGCGCTTAGACAAATCGAAAACAAAAGTGAATTTCGTTTCTTCTATGAAGAAAAGAAGCTCGATGTTGAGTCAAAAGTAGGAGTTAATGCAAACAATGCCACCATTGTTGAAATCCTCGACCAGCTATTCGATAATAAAAATATCGAATATAAAGTACTGGACAACAACTTCATTGTGCTAAAACCAAAAACCGAGGTAAACACAAACCAGCTTGGAACCAGTCAGCAAAAGAAGACATTAACCGGGAAAGTAACCGAATCAGGCGGCTTTCCTCTCCCCGGAGCATCGGTATCGGTAAAAGGAACATCAACTGGTACCATAACTGATGTTGAAGGCAACTACACCTTGAACAATGTCACAGAGAATGCTACGATTGTTTTTTCATTCATAGGTTATAAATCGCAGGAGATAAAGATTTCCGGGAAATCGTCAATTAATGTCATAATG
>DAOPZV010000231.1:0-1264 GCA_035353575.1 Prolixibacteraceae bacterium
CCGATGCAGCAGGAACTTCAGAAAATGGTCGAGCGCATTTTGGCTTGGCTTGCCGAGATTCTCGAAAAAGGCAAACAAAAAGGATTGTTTCAGTTCCGCATTTCGGCCAGCGACCAGGCCATTCAAATTCTGTCGTCGTTGGTTGCCGGGTTGCAACTCGCTCGCGTTCTGGGAAAACAAGCATTCAGGAGCATTCACCAATCTATCTGGGAAGAAATTACTCCGTCAGGAGAAACAAATAGTCAATCGCAAATAATTTAATAGTCAATATGAAGAGAGTAGTTATTACCGGGCTTGGAGCCATTACCCCGCTGGGAAATTCGGTTTCCGAATACTGGGAAGCCCTGAAACAAGGGAAAAGTGGCGCTGCCACCATCACAAAATTTGACGCTTCGGGACTGAAAACACAATTCGCCTGCGAAGTGAAAGGCTTCGATCCATTCCAATACATGGAAAAACCAGAAGCGCGCAAAAACGATTTATACTCGCAATATGCCCTGGCTGCCACCCACGAATGCGTCAACGACTCGATGATTGATTTCGGGAAAGTTGACCGTGCGCGTTGCGGAGTGATTTGGGCAACCGGAATTGGCGGCATCGGAACATTCGAAAAAGAAATTCAGGAATACTTTTCTCCGGCTTCGAGAGGAAAAATGAGTCCGTTCTTCATCACAAAAATGATCCCGAATATGGGTTCGGGATTGATTTCGATAAAATATGGACTGCACGGGGCAAGTTATGCCACTGTTTCAGCTTGCTCGTCGTCGAATCACGCGCTGACCGATTCGTATAACCTGATCAAAATGGGGAAAGCTGATGTGATGCTCGCCGGAGGTTCGGAAGCGCCGATTACTATTGCCACCGTGAGCGGTTTTAGCGTTATTCGGGCACTTTCGGAACGAAATGATACTCCTGAAACCGCCTCGCGACCATTCGACGAAAGCCGCGACGGATTTGTGCTTGGAGAAGGCGCCGGAGTGCTGATGCTTGAAGAGTTGGAACATGCCAAACGCCGGGGTGCCAAGATTTATGCGGAAATGACCGGCTATGGACTGGCATCGGATGCTTATCACATTACCGGCTCTCATCCTGAAGGGCTAGGGGCGCAGCTTGCCATGAAAGAAGCCATGCGCGAAGCCGGGCTAAAACCGGAAGACATCAGCTACATCAATTGCCACGCCACTTCGACACCGGTTGGCGACATCAGCGAATCGAAAGCTGTTGCCGCTGTTTTTGGCAATTGTCTGGAGAATGTTGCGGTGGG
>DAOPZV010000231.1:1364-5171 GCA_035353575.1 Prolixibacteraceae bacterium
AAGTTGATTTCTTTAATTGCAGAAACCATCAGCAACCCAACAATGATCAAAGCCGGAGCTGTAGCTGCATTCGGAATCAGGGTTGCCAAAGGTGCCAAAATCAAGGCAATCAGGAACAAAATACCTGTAGTTACGGCAGTCAAACCAGTGCGACCACCTTCGCCAATACCTGCAGCACTTTCAACATAAGCCGTTACAGTACTGGTTCCCATCAATGCTCCAAAAGAAACACCAAATGCGTCAACCAACATGGCTTTACCAATTTTTGGTGACTTTCCGTCTTTGTCGATCAGGCCTGCTTTGTTGGCCGTACCAACCAGCGTTCCGAAGGTATCAAACAACTCAACAAAAGTAAAGGTGAACACTACTGTCCAGATACCCATGCTCAAAGCGCCTTTAATGTCAAGAGCAAACACAGCTAAATTAGAGAAGTCAGGAAGTGCAATTGGCGAGAAACCGTCAGCAATTTTAGTAACTCCCATTGGGATACCAATAATCGTTGTAACGATGATACCGATCAGCAGCGAACCTTTCACACGCATTGCCATCAATGCAGCCGAAATAGCCAACCCAATGAGGCAAAGCAACATGCTTGGATCTTTAAAGCTACCAATGCCAATGTTCCATTCGAAATATAAAAGACCACCCTGACCTTTAGTTTGGTTTAATTTTTCGAGTGTTGGAGGAATCAAATTAGCCGAAACCGACATGATGTCAGAAAGTTTCAGACCAATAATGGTGATAAACAGACCAATACCAACCGTAATTGCTATTTTAAGCGATTGTGGAACGGCCACAACCAAAATTTGCCGAACCTTAGTAATCGTAAGTAAGATAAAAATACACCCCGAAATAAATACAGCTCCAAGTGCAACTTTCCACGGCATCCCAACACCAGCAAGGGCTACAGTGGCAAAGAAAGCGTTCAGACCCATGCCGGGAGCAAGTGCAATCGGGAAATTGGCAACCAAACCCATGGCAATGGTAACAAAGCCAGCAGCGATAGCAGTAGCGAAGAATACAGCATTTTTATCCATTCCGGTAGCCGAAAGAATATTCGGATTCAGGAACAGGATGTAAGCCATCGTCATGAAGGTTGTAATACCCGCGATAATTTCCGTGCGAATGGAGGTTTTATTTTCCTCCAGCTTAAAGAACTTAGTTAGAAATTCCATATATCAAGTGTTTAGAAGGTGTACTTCATTGCAATTGTAGGATTCACCATAAACCCATCATGGCCGCCAAACTCGCTGCTGATTTCAATTTCGCTACCGATGGCAAATTTTTTCGAGCAGTTGTACCATATCTGAGGTTCGGTTAAGAAGATGAATTTTTTCGCCTGAAAATTGGAAACAAATCCGTCATTTGATACCGTGTGGCCTTCTCTCCAGAAATCGGCGAACCCATCAAATCTCCATTTGCCTTTTCCAAAATCAAGATACCAAACAGCAGTTAACTGGAAGTTATTCGGTTTTGAATCGGTTGTGTTTGCAATATTTTTATACAAAGCTTTCAGCGAGAAGCCTCTCGAAAAGTCTTTCGCATTCCATGAATAATCAATCCCCGTTAACCAGGCGTTACTGATAGGCTGACTAAGATATTGAGCAGTTGTTTTTTTATAGTTTTGGAAAAGTCCGCCGTTATATTCGACATGCCAACTGAAAGGCGATTTCCCAAGTTTAAAGCAACGGGCAATTTCGAAGTATGCCAGCGATGGACCATTCGTTACATCATTACCACCGTAGTCCATGTCAACAAAAAAGAAAGTGTTTCCTGTTTTGTCCGGTTTAAACATTTCGATTGTACTGGTTAACATTTTGCGAGTTTTTCCCATGTCATAATGCAACTGAATGTTTTGACTAAAAGCACTAAAAGCAAATAATACAGAAACAAACACAAGGACTAATTTCTTCATAATCTATTCTTTAAGTTATTTATTAAACGAATCCTAAAAATAGTTAAAAAAACTATGCTGCTCCTTTATTGTTATTTTCACAGCCCAATTGTTACTAACAATTTGCTAACAATGAATGGAGGTTGAAATTCAATGAATTATAAATTTGAATTAATTTCGGGTCAAAAACTGAAATTGACGAGATAATAAAAACCAATGTGTTTTTAATTTGGACAAAACTTGAAACCTTACTTGCTTTGTACCTCGTAACGCAGGCAACGAGTTTAGATATTGGCAAAAAAATATAACATGCAAAAGGAAAACATTAACGGGTTTTACACTCAGACCTTCAAAGAAAACTGGGATTCAACTGCATTTTCCGACTACCAAAGCAAATCTTATACATTTGGTGAAGCGGCACAAATTATAAGGCAAATTCAATTCTATTTTAGTGAATCGGGCATTAAGAAAGGAGATAAGATTGCTATCTGGGGCCGGAATTCGTCAAACTGGGCGATAAGTTTTCTGGCCGTCATGGGATATGGAACGGTATCGGTACCATTGTTACCCGACTTTAATTCTGATGATGTTGAATACATTCTCGACCATTCTGAGTCAGTATTTCTATTTGCGGCAGAAAGTCTTTTTGAGAAAATTAATGTTGCCAACATTCCGCTACTTAAAGGCGTTGTTGGGCTAAACACATTTGCGCCGCTAAGTTTTACCGACGAAGAACAGAAGGAATTGTGGTACAAATCTTTTTCGGAACAAATTGCCGGAAAGTCAACCATCGAAAATTTTTACTTCGAAGAACTGAAGCCCGACGAAATGGCCATACTTTCGTACACCAGTGGCACATCCGGATTTAGCAAAGGAGTTATGATTCCGGGTCGCAGTTTGAGCTCGAACATCATTTTCGCCCGCGAGCACATGCCTCTCGTGCCGGGCGATGCCATCGTTTCCTTTCTCCCAATGGCACATGTTTTTGGGTTATTGTTCGAATTTTTGTTTCCTGTTTCGGTTGGATGCCACATCACATTTTTGACCAAAGCTCCAACGCCGCAAATAGTTATCAAAGCGTTTCAGGAAATAAAGCCGCGCTTAATTCTGTCGGTACCATTGGTTATTGAAAAGATTTACAAAAAGAAGATTCTTCCGACCCTCGAAAAGCCAGTGGTCAACTTCCTCCTGAGGGTTCCGCTTGTAAAGCTATTGCTTCACCGAAAAGTAAGGAGCAGTTTGGTCAAAACTTTTGGTGGTAAGTTTCACGAAATTGTTATCGGCGGAGCTCCGCTCGACCGTGAAGTGGAGGCTTTCTTTCGGAAAATTAAATTCCCGTTTACAGTTGGTTATGGAATGACCGAATGTGGCCCTTTGATTTCGTATGAAAGCTGGACGCAGTTCAGTCCTTCGTCGGCCGGCAAGCTGGTTGACCGTATGCAGGTTCGCATTGCATCGAACGATCAGTTTAACGAAGTTGGAGAAATTTTAGTGAAAGGCGAAAACGTTATGCTGGGTTACTACAAGAACGAAACGGCAACCAACGAAGCAATTGATAATGAAGGATGGTTGCACACCGGAGATCTTGGTGTTATTGACCAAAGCAATTTTATATACATCAAAGGACGGAGCAAAAATATGATTCTGGGACCTTCCGGTCAAAACATCTATCCTGAAGAAATGGAAGCAAAGCTTTGCAACTTTCCGTATGTGCTTGAGTGTGTGATAACCGAAAAAGATGGAAAACTGGTTGCATTCGTTTATCCTGATCCCGAACGTATTGATCAGGAAAAGCCAAACAAGCAACGGCTGGAGCAGATTATGCAGGAAAACTGCACGAATGTGAATAAAGTTCTGCCAAAATTTGCACAACTAAGCTCAATAATTCTAGTTGACAAAGAGTTCGAGAAAAC
>DAOPZV010000232.1:0-5148 GCA_035353575.1 Prolixibacteraceae bacterium
TCATACCAACGAGCTTCACTTTTTTGTTAAAGATACTGGTATCGGCATTTCAGAAGAAAAAAAAGCACAAGTTTTTGACAGCTTTATACAGGAAGACAATGCAATAACCCGAAAATATGAGGGCAACGGCCTTGGTTTGACGATTGCTAAAGGACTAGTCGAGCTACTTAACGGCAAAATCTGGATGTCTTCGGAAAAGGGCTTAGGTTCAATATTTTATTTTTCGATACCATACCTCATTAACGAAACAGACCCTAGTGCACAAAAAGCTAATATGAAACTTGCAAATGAGTTTATTACAATACTGATTGCCGAAGACAATGAGAATAATTTCGTGCTTTTGAAGACAATACTAAACAAAACCAACATCAAAATAATACATGCAGAAAACGGATTGCAGGCAATTGAATTATCGAAGCAACATCCGGAAACAAATCTAATTTTGATGGATCTGAAAATGCCCGAAGTTGATGGGTTTGAAGCGACCAGACAAATCAGGCTTTTCAGGGCAGATCTTCCAATCGTTGCCCTTACAGCCTACTCAAACAACGAAGATAAAGAACTGGCAATGGAATCGGGATGTAATGACTTCCTGACAAAGCCTGTTAGTAAGGAGGTATTATTAAAAAAACTTAGGGAATATGTTACCTTCTGATTTTTTTAGGCAATCTGATTCAATAAGAGAGGCTACTTTGCAGGTAGCCTCTCTTACTTTTATTGCCATTTAACTGTTTTCGAATCAGTTGTAAGGAATTGCAAATTACTGCCCTTATTGGTCGATACTCCTGATTCAACTCTCACGCCAACAAGCTCGATCACATAATTGGTTTCTGCAATCGGACTGACACCCGAGGCCCATCCCGATGATGATGCACTCAGATTATAGCTTTTAACATCAGTTGTCAGGTAATCGGTGGTAAAAAGTATTTGGGTTTTATCAGCATTATACAAACGCACAATATAAGCGTCGGCATTTGCTACAGCATCCCAGGTAATCTTTAACATACTTTGCGACATTTCGGTTGTTTTAATCACGATTGGATCAAGCTTTTCTGTTCCAACAACATCGTCTCCATAAAGCGTTTCGCCCGACGCCGCAGTTACTTGTATCTGATAATTGCCAGAAACAGGCATGTTTGTTGTATAATCAGCTGCCTGCGGATAGTAGATACACTGGTATTTATTTGCGGTTGGTGTTAATTGGTAAACCTTTCCGCCGGTTCCCGGAGTAGTAACGGTTCCCGAAGCGATTTCAAAATTAGCAGTAACATAAACAACCAAACCGTACTTTACACCGGCATCTGTTTTTGTATCCTGAATAATGATATCACCAACAGCCTGTAACGTCGTTGTGCTGTCTTTCATACAAGAAACAAGCGCCAATGAACCGAGCATCAGTCCTAATCCGCTTGTTATCAGATTCCTAACCTTTTTCATAAGTGAACTATTTTTTGTATATCCTAAAATTAAAACAATTAACGCTTCGCACTGCTGCCAAAAGTTAAATTGCCTGTTGATTTTAAAGATGGACCTTCACAACAATTGGTTGCGCGCCACCGAAAATTTATTTTACTCCGGCTATAACGGTGTAAAAATCATCAGGATTCAAGTATTCTTTTGATAGTTTCATCAATTCTTCTGCGGTAATATTTCTCAATACGCGCAGGTACTGGTCGTAAAACGAATAATCCAGTCCAAAATCATTAATGGCTTTGAAACTTCCTGAAAGCGCAAAAGGTCCATCGAAATCCCTCAGAAATTCGCCCAGCAAATAACTTTTCACGGTCTCAAGTTCATTCTCAGAAACTAATTCATTCTGAAGTCTTAACATCTCATTCGCGATTTCCCGTAAGGTTGGCTCAACATATTCATTACCCACCTCGGTTGAAATAACCAGATAATTAGCCTTTTTAAAAGTCAGCGCATAACTGCCAATTCCATAGGTATATCCTTTATCTTCCCTGATGTTGGCCATTAACCGCGACCCAAAATAACCTCCGAAAATAGTAAGCAAAACAGATAGCGCATGAAAATCGGGATGAGTTTTTGGAACCCAAAATTTGCCAACCCGAATAGCAGATTGAATTCCGCCTGCCTTTTCAACATGATGGTATTTTACTGGAGATGAACTGATTTCATAAACAGGATCAGGCTGAAGATCCTGCCCCCAATCATTTCCACCTAAAAATTTATCAACTAAATGCAGCACGCTGTCATCGATCTTTCCCGCGAGTAAAATATGGCAATTTGCAGAATGATAATACTTTCTGTAAAAATCAACTAAATCGGTACGCTTAATTTTGTTGTAATCTTCCAGTTGATTGTTGATGGCATATGGATGATCGTTGCCAAACAAAACCTGTGTAAACTTTTTCTGGCAAAGCGTGCGCACCTTCTCATTTTCGAGCAGCCATTTTTGTTTGTTTTTGGCAATCAAAACGTCTAACTCATGCTCCGGAAAAACTGAACGCTTAATCAGGTCTTCAACCACTTTCAGAATTTCGGGTAAATATTTTCCAAGGGTTACAACATTTACAAATCCCTGATTCTGGTCAACAGCAAGTTGTAAATAAGCCCCGTAATAATCGAATTTTTCTGCGATTTCGGCCGCAGAATAGTTTTCACTTCCCTCCTCCAACATCGAGTTGCACAAGCTGGCAATCAGGTTGGCTGGCTGAAACCAGGTTCCGGCTTCAAAAACAATATCGAGTTTTACAACATCCTGGGTTCCGGCGTTTATGTAATGTACCGGAATTCCGTTTGAAAGCAGGTATTTTTCTGCCTGCACCATGTCGATGTGTTCAATTGGATTAACTTCTGGTTGTATATTGCGGTTGAGCATGATCTATTTTTTTGCGTAATAATAAAGCACCGAACAATTTTCGGGTCTGAAAATTTGCTGCGAAACCTGCATAATTTGCTGCGGAGTGACTGAACGATAGTTATCTACTTGTGATTTGATAAGATTGGCGTCCTTAAGTATTTCATTCGTTGCCAGATTCATAGCTTTTGTAAGATAGTTCATCTCGGCATAAACAATATTGGCCTCCACTTTATTTTTAACTTTTTCAAGCTCGTACTCCGAAACCAATTCCTGTTTCATCAAATCAAGTTCGCCTTCAATCACTTGTCTTGCCTTTTCCAACGAAATGCCGTCACTCGGTTTTCCTGAAACGACGAACAATCCCGGTTCGTAATCGCCTGAAAGATAAGCATCCAGCTCAGTAAATATTTTCTCCTTCTGAACCAGTTTTTGGTACATACGCGAAGAGTTTCCATTTGAAAGAACATCTGAAACCAAGTCGGTGGCGTAATACATCGGGTCGAGCCTATCGGTCATGTGCCAGGCCATATATATGGTGTCGTTCGGAACATCACGTTCAACCGACTGTTCTCGAATTTCAGTTTGTTCCGGCTCGCGGGGAATATTTCGTGGCTTCACATTCCTGTTCGGAATAGCTCCAAACCATTTTTCAGCCATCCTGAAGATCTGATCAGGTTCAACATCGCCTGTCACTACCAAAACAGCATTGTCGGGAGCATAATGTGTAAAGAAAAAGTCTTTTACCTGCTGCATGGTAGCCTTTTCAATATGACTTATCTCCCGCCCAATTGTTGGCCACTGATACGGGTGAACTTTGTAGGCCAGCTGGCGAAGCAAAGGCCACACGTCGCCATAAGGTTGGTTAAGCTGTCGCTGTTTAAACTCTTCGATAACTACATTTCGCTGCACTTCGAGGCTTTGCTTTGAAAAAGCAAGTTCCAGCATGCGGTCTGATTCGAGCCAAAACCCCGTTTCGATATTGTCTTTGGGTAAAGTTAAATAGTAATTGGTGAGATCGTTCGAAGTGTAGGCATTGTTGTCGCCACCAGCTTTTTGCAACGGTTCGTCGTACGACGGGATGTGTTTCGACCCTCCAAACATCAAATGTTCAAAGAGGTGTGCAAATCCGGTTCGCTCCGGATGCTCGTCGCGTGAGCCCACATTATAACAAACATCAACTGCCACCATTGGCGTAGTTTTATCCTGATGCACAATCACTTTCAGGCCATTTGCCAATTGAGTACGTTCAAAATGTATCATATAAAGATTTGAAAATGAAACGATTTGAAGATTTGAAAATGAAACGATTTGAAGATGAGGCGATTCTTGCTATTCTCATCTTCAAATTCTCAAATTTCCAAATCTTCAAATTTCTAAATTATTCATCCGTTCTTTTGCTTGCCGGTATTCCTGAACCATATTTTTCATGATCGTTTCAACCGGAAGTATTTCGTTTATAATAGAAGCCACCTGCCCTATTTCGAGTTCGCCTTTTTCCAGATCACCTTCAAACATGCCCAGTTTTGCACGTCCCTTGCCCAGCATGGCTTTCAGGCTTTCAGCATCAGCGCCTTCCTGCTCCATTTTATTAATTGTCTGGAAGAATTCATTCTTGATCAAGCGTACTGCGCCAACCTTTTTCAATGCCAGTTTGGTATCGCCTTCGGTCAGACCGATAACTAATTTTTTAAAATCGGGATGAGCCGACGATTCTTCGGAAATGGCAAACCGCGATCCTACCTGAACACCATCAGCGCCCAACGCCATTGCAGCAAACATCGCTTCGCCCGAGGCTATGCCACCCGCAGCCATCAGAGGCAACGACGAAGCTTTCCGAACGGCAGGAATCAAAGTCAGCGTTGTAGTCTCCTCTTTTCCGTTGTGTCCGCCAGCTTCAAAGCCTTCTGCAACAATGGCATCAACTCCGGCCTCCTCGCACTTTACCGCAAAAGCGGCACTGGCAATCACATGAGCTACAATTATTCCGCGTTCTTTCAGCCACGATGTATATTTCTTTGGGCTACCGGCCGAAGTAAAAACTACCGGCACTTTTTCTTCAGCAATGATGTTCATTATTGTATCCAGTTCAGGATAAAACAGCGGAACATTCACGCCAAAAGGCTTATCTGTTGCTTGTTTGGTCTTTTGAATATGTTCGCGAAGCGTTTCAGGATGCATGGATCCGGCTCCAATCAGGCCCAATCCGCCATTATTGCTAACAGCCGAGGCCAGACGCCACCCACTGCACCACACCATTCCGCCTGAAATGATTGGATATTTTATTCCAAAGAGTTTGCAAATACGATTCTCCATATCAAAATCTG
>DAOPZV010000233.1:0-5144 GCA_035353575.1 Prolixibacteraceae bacterium
CAACTGGCATCGTCGCCCTGCTGCACCTGGAATTGCACCACCTGCGCGCTGTCGGGCAAGTTCAGGTCTTCCCTGCCCTGTGCGCCGTTCACATCAAACAGCACCGGCATCGTGGTTTCCACAAAATAATCGTATCCGCCCGTCCCCGACGACGGCAAATCGGCGTGAGCCGTCAAATCCTTGCGGTACAGTCCGGTGGAAACCACCATAAACACGCCCACCGAAAGGAAACTCACGATCATCACGTTGCGGCGGCGTTCCCCGGCTATGCGTTTCATCAGCAGGTTTTTCACCGAAAAATTCATCGCCTTTTCCTGAATCGCCAGTCGTTGCAGCGCGTAATCGAACAGCAAAATCAGTCCGGGCAAAAAGCCAAATCCGGCGGTAAAAAACATATCCGGATTAATCTCGCCGCTCCGGAAACCCATTCCGAACAGGATTGCCAAAGACAAAAGGATCAGGCTCAGGCCAAGGCGGAGCGACCATTTACCGGTTTTGTGCTTTTCTGATTTGGATTTCCGCTGCAAAGCAATCACCTCATTCTTCAGGAAACGGTTCAGGATCAGCCAAACCGCGACAACTGAAATAACAGCAATCGACAAACCGCCAATCAACAACGACATCGGTTGAATGGAAATATTGACAATGGACGTGCGCACGATATCCACCCAAATGGTATTGACCGCTTTAAGGATAAGGTTGTTGTAAAAAATGGCGAACGGCAGACCGAGCACAATTCCAAAAACTATGAGCAGGCTTGCCTCAGCGAGGTAAATTTTCCGAAGTTGTTTCAGAGAAAACCCAAGCGCGGTGAGCGTTCCGATTTCCTGACGCCGGAAATTCAGCGACAGCTTAAACAGCAGGAACGCCAGCAATACCGCGGCAAACAGCACAAAAAAACTCAGTCCGATGAAGAGTCCGCCAAAGTCGGTTCCGCCGGTAGCCGCCGCCATCCCGTCGCTTTTCACATTGGTCAGTTCAAAACCAACCTGCGCGGGAACCAATCCGGCCAGCAGTGCGGATTCCATTTCCGCTTTTTTCGATCCTTCCACGCGAATCGCGGTAGCTTCGCCAAAGCGGTTTTTCCACAATTTTTGGGCAGTTTCCAACGAAATATAGGCTTTGGGCGTGCCTTTGTGTTTGTTCCAATATTCCTCGTCATTCGGGCGAATTTTCTTTAAATCCACCGGCACACCGGTTTTCCAATCGCGGCAATTCCCGGCATCCGACAAGCCCGGAATCACCGGCGCCAGTTGCGGATCGGCTTTGGCTCCTTCCATCCTGAAAATGGAACTGATCACAAATGTGGTGTCTTTCTGAACCAGGCGGCGTAGCGGCCCCACCTCGAAATACGAAACCTTCACCGCATCGCCCACTTTGGCCTTTAAATCATTGGCCAGCCACTCGCTCACTGCCATTTGGTTTCCGGAGAGATTCTCGTCAGTCGACACAAAAGAATAAGGCGTTTGCTTGTCACCAACCGTAAAGTCATTCACGAAGTAACTGAAAATGGATTTCGAGCCAGGCAAATCTTTCGTGACAAACTGTTCGACTGCAGGTTCCACAAATACCCGATCTGAAATGAGTTCTGTGTAATTCAAAGATTGATTTTCGCGAATAGTCAGGTTCAAATCGGCCAACGACCAGCTTTCCTGAAGTGCTTTGGGCAAATCAATGTTGGGTTCAAGTCCCGCAAACAGCAGCACATTGGCTTTTTCCTGAAGACCCATCTGCTTGTTTAGTTCGTCGAGATTCAGGAAAACATTGCGCGGCGCCGATTGTATATTTTTCAGGTTGAAATTACCCAGCTCATCGGTTTTCAGGATTTTGGCAATGGTCACCTGGAACGAAACCGTCGCTTCCTTTTCGGAAACAAAAGGCGTATTGGCCGGAAAGGTGTTGAGTTTGTTGAGGCGCAGCAACAGTTGATCGCCCACTTTCAAATGTGCCAGCGAAGCCAGATTTTCATTGATGGCCACTTCATTTCCCTTCAGGTCAAACAGTTCGGGTTGAACCGAAAATTCGCCAAAAGCCTTGTCAATTCCCCAAACCGCCAATTGATTAATGCGCAATTCGCCACCGTTGATCACCCCAAAACCATTGGCGCGCAACACGGGAGCAACCTGTGCATGGGTTTTTGCCGCCATCTTTTCAGCCAGTTGTTGGCCAAACAAACGTTCTCCCGCCGTTATCACCTGCGAAGTTTTGCCCAGTCGTTGCACGGTAATTTGCTGCAAACTGTAGCGCACCGAATCGCCAATGATGAGCGCACCCACAAGAATAGCCGTGCTCAGCGCGATACCTAAAACGATGGTAAAATTCAGTTTCAGGTAGTGGCGGATGGTTCGGAGTATGTATTTGGTTAGCGACATAAACAATTAGACTTTAGATGATAGATATTAGACAAAGTCATTCCACGCAATTGTATTAGCTTTTCTTTCGCCGCTATGCGGCTTTTTTTCTTGCATTTTATCATTAACTACCATACTCTCACCGCTACGCGGTTTTCTCAAAACAAGGTGCATCGCACCGCAAGTATGGTAGAAAAGTCAAGTATTAAATATATAAAGCCGCATAGCGGCGACATATCTCTTATGAAATCTTCGGCTACAATTTTAAATTATTTTCACCATTTCATTCAATTGCATCACAGTTTTCCAGTTTCGGGTAGTGGCCGACGTTTTCAATTTCGACTCGAAGAAGGAATTGGTCAGCTTCGAGGTTCCATAACCAGCAGCACAAAAGATAAACACATCGCGCCCGATGATCTCGTACCGGTCTGGCAAATACTGAAAGGTTTTGATTTTCTCCAGCAATTCGGGCGACGGCAATTCTTTCAGGCAAGTCAGATGCAAACGCTCAATGTCCACATTTTCCTCCTTCAGAAATGGATTTTGTGCAATCGACGCTGCCCACTCTTCGGAAGTTCTGATCAGCACCGGAATCTCGAACCCAAATGCCTCCGAAAACGCTTTTTGCAAGCGGATTTCCAATTCCGAAATCGGTTCTGGATTGAGTAGTTCAAAAACCAGGTTTCCGCTCTGAATATAGGTCTGCACATTTTTCAAACCCAAGCTTTCGCACAACTTCCTGAGGTCGGCCATCGGAACTTTCCGGCCCGAACCCACATTGATTCCGCGAAGAATAGCGATGTAACGCATGATGTGGAAATTTGAGGATTTGAAAATTTGAAAATTAATCTCTTTCTATTGTGCTCTATGTGCCTATGTGTTTCAAATTCATTAATCGACCAGACGACCATTATCGAGCCGATAGATCCGATCCATTTTTTTAGCCACGTCCAACGAGTGAGTCACCACCACCAGCGCGACACCTTCCTCCTTGTTGAGTTCAATCAGCAAATCGGTGAGGTTGCCCGACGATTTTTGGTCGAGCGCACCGGTGGGTTCGTCGGCCAGCAACAGCGCCGGTCGATTGATCAAGGCACGAACCACAGCCGTGCGCTGGCATTCGCCACCCGAAAGTTCCGACGGTTTTTGACTAACCACACCGCTCAATCCAACCCGTTCAATCAGGCGTTTGGCGCGTTCTTCAGTTTCTTTACCCTGAAGGGCGGGATCGGTTAGCGTTGGCAAAAGCACATTTTCCCAAAGCGAAAGCTGCGGCAACAGGTGGTGCATCTGGAATACAAAACCAATTTTTCGGTTACGAAATTGCGCCAGTTGGTTGTCGTTCATGGCAGAAAGATTCTGCCCGTCGAAAATCATTTTGCCGTCATCCGGGCGATCCAGTGTTCCAATCAGATTCAGCAGAGTCGTTTTTCCTGAACCCGACGGACCAACAATGGCCACACGCTCACCTGCATTGATTTCCAGATTGAGTTGGTTCAAAATCATCCGGTCTTTGGAATAGGATTTCGATATATTTTCGAGTTTTAAAAGCATACTTTAATCGTTAAGAAAATGCCTCTTTCTTTTAATTTTCTAATTTACTATTTTCTGCGGCAATAAGAGGAGTATACCATTGCCACATCTCCCTTAATGTTTCAAATTTTGGTGGAACATGTTCTTCATAAAATCTCCCTTCAATGAATCTTGCATTGAATACTTCTCCCGTACGTCTGGGGAATAGTGAAATACTAGATTCAAAAAAATCTCTATAAATTTCATAATGGGTCTCAAAAATAAAGTCATCCCAAGTTTTAATTAGCTCATCTCTGGCCTCCGTGTTAATAATTTCAATTCGTGTAAACTCATGTTCAATTTTTGTAATACCCCAAGCTTCTTTCATTATTCTAATTGCTTCTATGTCTGTTTTGGGCGCTCTATATCCAAAAATTGTAACAATTGATGGATTATTCCCTAAGAAATGGGAAAGTAGGTTCCATTGATCTTCAATAAAGGCACCATCAGTATAGTTCTTGTTTCCAATCGGATAGAGAAGTCTTGTCGGCTCAAATATCTTGCCCGTTTGCAAACCTAGACGGCCAGTAGGACCAAAGGTCATTGATTCTTTAGAAATACCAATGGCAACATTACCATGTAAAAAAGCGAGTTGCGGTAAGTCTTTTGTAAATTTTAAGTTCCTCTCATAGGCTTGCCACAAAAAAGGATCCCAGTTAAATGTGGCAATCATATCTTTGTTTCGCAATGATAGCACCAAATAATCATAAATTGTTGGACTATCTGATATTTCTAATTTCTTAAAATAGTCATAAATCTTTCTCTCTATTTCATCTAATCTGGGTGAATTTCCTTCAGTTTCATATAATCGCGAAAATAGTTCTTCAAAACCTTCAGTCTTAAAATCGACTGAAATATCCTTTATCTCATTTGACAAATCAATGACATCAGGCAATTCATTCATTAAAGGAATTTTCTTTTGATTTTTTTCTGGCCTATCCAAACATGCAGCCTTGCTTGCACCTGCACCTAAAATAACAACGTGCCTAAATCCCTTTCTTACAGTTTCTATTTGATCTGCTATAGTAAATTCAATATCATTCATTTCTCTGTAAATCGCTATCTTTTACATTGCAAATATCTGGTTTATGTTTTCAATGTGTTTTCATACACCGACACCATCTTTTTGGCCTGGGCATGAATGTCGAAATGCGCTTTCACGCCATCAATTCCGGCATCGCTTAATTGCTGCAACCGGGCATCATCAAAAATAAGTTCTTT
>DAOPZV010000234.1:0-5030 GCA_035353575.1 Prolixibacteraceae bacterium
TAATTTTATTTGCGGCAGTTGCGCTTTTCAGTTTTTTTACTGGTTGTGATTTGGACGACAACGATTATTCGCTCGACAATGCGTGGGTGGGTTTTGGACTGGTTAAAAAAGAAGCTTCGGCAGCATCGTTCACAATTGCGATGGACGATGGCGAGGTATTGTACCCGTCAACCAATCCTGAATTGGTAACCGAAGTTTTAAACAACGAAAGGGTTCTCGTTAACTTCACCATTCTTGGCAATAAGGAAAATCCTGATCACGACGAACAATATTACGTACGAATAAACTCTCTGAAGAAGATTTTGTATAAAGGGATCTTTACTATTACGCCGGCAAAAGAGGATAGCATTGGCAATGATCCGATTTCAGTCAAGGATAAATGGATAAAGAACGGTATCCTGAATTTTGAACTTAAATATTATGGCGGCGAAAAGGTTCATTTTATCAATCTGGTTAAAGCGCCGGGGAATATCGACCCGTCGGCCGGACCAGTACAACTGGAATTGCGCCACAACAATAACGACGAAGGAGGACAAGTTCCGCTTTCTGCATTCGTGTCGTTCGATTTATCGGCGCTTAAAGTAGCCGGAAGAACAAGTACACCATTCAAAATAACGGCAAAAGGCTTTGATGGAAAGACATTTGAATACACGGGAGAGTATAAATATTAAACTTGTTTCAGCATATTTGGTTTTACTGAGAGAGCACTTGTTAGTAATAGCAGGTGCTTTTCATTTTTTATTTGCCCGACAATTTCTACATTAACACCCTTAAATAAGTAAATTAACCAGCATGATTAAATCTGTTTGTTATTTGGCTGTTTTGGCCACCCTGTTTTCATTTACAAATCCGAAAACTACAAAAGAGATGAACGTGAACTCGAGTACTGAGTCATCAAAACTAGCCTCAGATATTATGACTCCTGAAGTTCTTTGGAGCTTTGGGCGCATTGGCGATCCGGGTGTTTCGCCCGACGGGACAAAAGTCTTGTTCTCGGTTACCAAATACAATGTTGCCGAAAATAAGTCATATCGCGACTTATACATTGTTCCGGTTGCCGGCGGTGAGCCAGTTCGAATTACAGATACTGCTGAAAAGGAAACCTCGGCAATGTGGCGTCCCGATGGGAAAAAAATTGGTTACATGTCGTCGAAATCGGGTGAAATGCAGTTGTGGGAAATGAATCCAGATGGAACGGGAGCAATCCAGATTTCAGAAATAAAAGGCGGGATCACAGGATTTAAATATTCTCCTGACATGAAAAAAGTGCTTTATACGGCCGATGTGAAAGTGAAGCCAGGTGTTCAAGACCTGTTCCCCGATCTGCCCAAAGCAAACGCTCATCTGGAAACAGATTTAATGTACAAACATTGGGACGAATGGGTTGAAACAGTTCCCCATCCATTTGTTGCCAACTATGCTGATGGCAAATTGCTGAATTCGGTTGATCTGCTCGAAGGTGAACCTTACGAAAGCCCGATGAAACCTTTTGGAGGAGTCGAACAACTTGACTGGAGTCCGGATAGTAAAACGGTTGCTTATACTTGCCGGAAAAAGACTGGAAAAGAATACGCACTTTCAACCAATTCTGATATTTATTTCTATAATCTTGACACGAAAAAGACTGTAAATAAAACCGAAGGGATGATGGGCTACGACCAGAATCCGGTTTTCTCGCCTGATGGCAAGTATATTGCTTGGGAAAGTATGGAACGCGATGGCTATGAAGCTGATAAGATTCGTCTGTTTGTGTTGAATATCGAAACAGGAGAAAAGACTGATTATTCTGCCAATTTTGATCAGAACTCGACCAACATAGCGTGGAGCGCCAACAGTAAGTCGCTTTACTTCATTAGTTGTTGGCATGCATTGACTCAAGTTTATCAGCTCGATCTGTCAGCAAAGAAAATCAGCCAAATTACCAAAGGCACCCACGATTATGCTTTTGTGGCTGAAGCAAAAGGCAAGCTTATTGGAATGAAACACTCGATGAGCAAACCTGACGAAATATACTCGATCGATCCGAAGAGCGGTGCCGAAGCAGAGTTATCGTTCATCAATAAATCAATTCTCGATCAGCTTACTTTGGCCAAAGTTGAGGAGCGTTGGGTAAAAACTACCGATAACAAGCAAATGCTTACCTGGGTGGTTTATCCTCCACATTTCGATCCCTCGAAGAAATATCCAACCATTTTGTTTTGCGAAGGTGGACCACAGTCAACAGTCAGTCAGTTTTGGTCGTACCGCTGGAATTTTCAGCAGATGGCTGCTAATGGCTACATTGTTGTAGCGCCCAATCGTCGTGGATTACCAAGCTTTGGAACCGAGTGGCTCGAACAGATCAGTGGCGATTACGGTGGCCAGAACATGAAAGATTACTTGTCGGCTATTGATGATGTAGCCAAAGAACCATACGTTGATAAAGATAAGCTTGGTTGTGTTGGCGCAAGCTACGGAGGCTTCTCAGTTTACTGGCTGGCTGGTCATCACGAAAAGCGCTTCAAGGCATTTATTGCCCACGACGGAATGTTCAACCTGGAACAGCAATACCTTGAAACAGAAGAGATGTGGTTCGTGAACTGGGATTTGGGTGGTCCGTATTGGGATAAGCAAAATGCGATTGCTCAGCGGTCATATTCCAACTCGCCTCATCTATTTGTTGATAAGTGGGATACTCCGATTTTGGTTATCCATGGAGAAAAAGATTACCGCATTTTAGCGTCACAGGGAATGGCGGCTTTTAACGCGGCAGTACTACGTGGCGTTCCGGCTCAAATGCTTGTCTTTCCTGATGAGAACCATTGGGTATTGCAGCCACAAAATGGTATTCTGTGGCAAAGGGTATTTAAACAATGGCTCGACAAGTGGCTGAAATAGTTTCATGTTCCAAATTTCATGTTCCAGATCAAAAAGTCTTGGTCTGGAACTTGGAATTCTGGAATTCAAAATACTTCAACTTTACTCTTGTTTATCTCGACGAGTCCTTTGCATTCGCAGGCATTAACAATCATCTGAACAGCTGATTCAAGTTTAACTCGCGAAAGGTTAATTGTAATATCAAATTCTTCCGAAACGTGAGCATCTCCGGCAATATGCTTCCGAAGGTTTTCTCTTTCTTTTTCGGTTTTTTCTATAAATTCCATAGCCTGGCGTAAATTCAGGTTATTCTTTCTCATTATTTCTTTTACACGCCAATCGTAAGGCGCTGTCAATCTTACTAACAGCGATTTTTCAATGTCTTTTGCGATGATGTGCCCTGCGCGGCCAACAATAATGCAGTGTCCATCGATGGCAAAGCTGTGGATTAAATCAATAAGTGTCTTGCTGATCTTGCGGTCGCTTTTGAATCGTTTTTCATTAAAGGCAGCAAGAATGTCGTCAAATACACCTCGATCACCGTCATTCAGGTAATTTTTGAGTTTGTTGGGGTCCATGTCGAGTTCCCGGGCGCTTTCTTCCAGAATTTCCTTACTTAGTACTCTCCATTTTCTGCAGAGACCTTTCTTGTCGAGCTCAGCAGCAAGCATCCCGGCAAGGTTTAAAGCACCACAACCAACTTCGCGCGAAATACAGATTACTGGTCCGGGTTGACGGTTAGCTTCGGTAAATCTACGGTCGTCGTGATGTAACCTTTTGTTCAGGTAAACCATTAATGAGTTGTTCATGGCGCTGAGTTTTTGGTTATTAGAAGATACGAAATATTTATATTTCTGTTGTTGTTTTTCTTGCCAGAATTTGCTTTCCTGAAATGATCTACAACATTGGTTCGGAGTAAAATCATTTCATTAACACATTATTTTATTTATCTTGGCTCAATAACCAAAATTGAAACAGATGTTTAGTTCGGAAACTTATATTGCGCGTCGTAAAGCGCTGAAAGAGAAGATGTCGGGAGGACTTGTTCTTTTGTTGGGGAATGTTGACGTTCCGATGAATTATGCTGACAACACTTATCACTTCAGACAGGATAGTTCATTTCTTTATTTCTTCGGACTCGATATTCAGGGACTGGCCGGCGTTATTGATGTTGATTCGGGCGAAGAATTTATTTTCGGGAATGACGTTGATATTGAGGATATTATTTGGATGGGGCCTCAGGTGCCGTTGAAAGAGAAAGCCGAATCGGTTGGAATTTATAATACAGAGCCTTCAAAAGTACTGTTCGAAGTAATAATGAAAGCGATTCAAACCGGAAGGAAGATACATATTTTGCCACCATACCGGGCTGAAAATAAATTGTTCCTGAGCAGATTGCTGGGAATACTTCCGTCGCGTTTAAAAGCTTATTCTTCTGTTGAACTGATTAAAGCGATTGTTGATCTGCGTTCGGTGAAAGAGGCACAGGAAATAGCTGAAATCAAAAAAGCTTGTGCTGTTGGCTATCAGATGCATGTTACTGCCATGAAAATGGCCAAAGCCGGAATTTGGGAGCAAACCATTGCCGGAACCATCGAAGGGATTGCCAATGCTGGCGGTGGAATGGTTTCGTTCCCTGTAATTTTGTCGCAAAACGGAGAAACGCTTCACAATCACAATCATTCTCAGATTTTGCAGGATGGGCGTTTACTGCTTGTTGACGCCGGAGCTGAAATTGGTTCGCACTATGCGTCGGATTTTACTCGGACGTTTCCTGTAAGCGGAAAGTTTACAGCTAAACAGAGGGAAATTTACGACATTGTTTTGGCAGCTAACAATCGGACAACGGCCTTGGCGAAACCGGGAGTGACTTATCAATCGGTTCATCTGGCCGTTTGCGAAACTATTGCTTCAGGATTGAAAGAAGCAGGCCTGATGAAAGGCGATGTGAAAGAGGCCGTTCGTAACGGGGCGCATGCATTGTTCATGCCACACGGACTTGGGCACATGATGGGACTGGATGTGCATGACATGGAAGATTTGGGCCAGATTTATGTGGGATACGACGATGTGACCCGACCGATTGATCAGTTTGGAACAGCTTATTTGCGCATGGGCCGGAAACTTCAGCCCGGCTTTGTGGTGACTAATGAGCCTGGTATTTATTTCATTCC
>DAOPZV010000235.1:0-4995 GCA_035353575.1 Prolixibacteraceae bacterium
TTTTCAGGAGAATTGGAAGGAGTACTGATCAGGTAACCGGTTTTCGGGTCTTTGATCAGGAATTGAGTGAAAAACTCCGCAGCGCCTTTCATCAGGGGATAAGCTCTATTTTTTAAAAACTCTTTATCCTGAGTAAATTGATAATGTTCCCACAAATGACGGCTCAGCCACGCGCCGCCCGAAACCCATATCCCATGATTCGAGTGGTTTATCGGGGCTGTTCCGCGCCAGATGTCGGTGTTGTGGTGCAAAACCCAGCCGCCGGCGTTGTAGTGCTCTTTGGCTACGGTTTTACCGGTTTCGGCGCAATCGGCAATCATGTTATAAAGTGGTTCCTGACATTCCGAAAGGTTGGCAATTTCGGCGGGCCAGTAATTCATTTCGGTATTGATATTTACCGTCCATTTGCTGTCCCACGCGGGTTTTAGCTGGTCGCACCAAATTCCCTGCAAATTGGCAGGCTGGCATCCCGGGCGACTGCTCGAAATCAGCAAATATCTTCCGTACTGAATGTAAAGCGCCAGCAATTGCGGATCGTCGGGCGTTTTGCTGAACTCGGCAATGCGCTCGTTGGTTGGCAGTTTTACGCGCTCATTTTCAGAAAACTGAACATTGAACCGGCCAAACAATTTTTGGTAGTCGGCATCATGCGCCACTAATATCTGATCGAACTTTTTCTTTTCAACTTTGGCCAATGTTGCTGCTACTTTTTGCTCCGGATTTCCGCTCACATCTTTGTAATTCACATAGTTGGTATTGGCGGCAAGGTACAAAACAGCCTGTTGCGCTCCTGAAACAGTAAGCTGATCGGCTTCGGCATTGATTGTTCCGTCGGTAACTACTTTCACCGTCGCAACGCCATGCAAAGCGCCATCTTTCACCTGCACATTCAGGCTAATCGTATTTCCTGAAGTTTTAACAGCTTTCTGTTCATGCAGCGCATTCATTTTTATACTGAAATTCAACGCTTTTTTCTGGTCAGCGGTTAAGCGAATGGCAATTACCTGGTCGGGATTCGACGATACATATTCGCGGGTGAAATTCACACCGTTTGCCTGGTACGAAACGCGGTGAATGGCTTTGGTCAAATCCAGTTCGCGGCGGTAATTAGTAAATTCAGCCTGGTTTGGAAAATGAATATTCAAATCGCCAAATGCCTGGTAAGCTTTTTGAGTTAACGGAACGCTCATGAATTGTTCCATTGCTAAATCCTCAGCTTCTTTTTGTTTTCCATCGAAAAGCAATTGCCTGATTTGCCCCAGGTATTGATACGCTCCTTTGTGTGCATAATCGTTGGGAGCGCCCGTCCACAGCGTTTCTTCGTTAAACTGAATCTGGTCGTCTTCAACGCCGCCATAAATCATGGCACCCAAACGCCCATTGCCGATTGGCAAAGCTTCTGTCCATTTTTTTGCCGGTTTGGTGTACCAAAGTTTTAAATTATTGGGAGTTTCGGCAAAAGATACGAATTGGGCAAATACAAGAAAAGCAATGCTGATAAGCTTTATTGACCTGGTTTTCATGTGTATTTAGGTTTGTTAATCAGCAACGAAAATAATCATTTTCAGGAAGCAATTATGCTGAACAGTGCTGGTTGCTGAAAAGAGTTTGGTAAAAAGGCTACCACTTCCCGTTAAGCCCGTCGTCCAAAGCTTTTCTATAGTTTTTCAGGTTGAAGCTATACAATGTTGGCGCTTTGTGGGCAACTCCCTGCTTTACTTCGTCCAAACGGGTTAAAATATTGTAGGCAAGTATTTTTCGCTGGAAATTTCTCCGATCAAGCTCTTGTCCAAGAATGGTTTCGTACAATTTCCGAAGTTCGGTCATCGTGAATTTTTCAGGAAGCAGATTGTACCCGATTGGTTGAAAAGTTAACTGGAGCCGAAGCGTTTCGAGTGCTTTATTTAAAATGATATTGTGGTCGATCATCAGCTGGCCAACCTCGTCGATATTTGCCCATTTGCAGAAATCGGAAAGGTCGTCGGGTTGCGGCTGCACCTGCGAAAATTCAACCAAGGCGTAAAATCCAACAGAAATAAAGCGTTGATCGAACCATTCCAACTCGGGGTGTTGTTGGCTGGAACTTACCAGATCGGAAATAGCAGGGTTTCGGTTCGACCGGTTCGGTTCGCTAAAAACATAGAACTGACGCAAAAAGATTTCGTCCATTTGAGTTCGTTCTTTCAATACCCTGCTGGCAGCAACTTCCAGCGTTTCTTCCTCGCACACGAATCCACCGGGTAATGCCCATTCGCCTGTAGTTTTCAGATGAAGCAGCAAAACCTTCAACTGATTGGCGTGAAATCCAAAAATCACGCAATCGAGCGAAATATGATCGAGGTAATTATTCGAATATTCTTTTTCAGACATTTTCGGCAGGGTAAAACGATTAAAGCCGAACAAAGAAACTAAATTCTACTTCCCGAATCTAGTTTTAACATCACAATTTTGAAGAATTAAACGGCAATTATGACTGCGATGTCATAAAGTTAGGGCAATTTTCAGTGAATCTTGTAACAAAGTTAGGGTTGTTTTAGATTTTGGAGCGTAAAAAACCGCTCTTGCGTACAAAAGCGGTTTCGATATCAATCAATAATGGTAGAAATCTAAAGATTCAGGTTTTTCAAATTCTGGTTATTGTTCCAAAAGCGAAGAAGTTCAATGTTCCTTCCGTCGATTACCCGATAGAATAAAGAGACTTGTTTATTAATCACGCAACGTTTTATGCCCAAACGATCGGTATTTTGAAATTCAACATTCCCCTTCGCCAGTAACACTTCAATTTCGTGTACCTTGTTGATAAAGTTCTGAGCTTCTTTTTCCGACCAGTTTTGAAGCAGGTAATCGATGATCTCATAAAAATCAAGCCGTGCAAGCTTGTTCCAGACAATCTGCCTCATTTGAATTTCAGGTTTGGGAATTTCTTTTGAGCTTCAGAAACTACATCTTTATGCGAGTAAGTCTCACCGTCCTCACTCACCTTCAACGCCAAATCCACCGCTTCATTTTCCGCTTCTGACAGCTTATACGGAGTTTCTAAATTGAGAATTTCAACCAACTGGGCATAAACTTTTTCAAAGTCAGTCTCATTCAAACTGTCAATTTTCCTGATGATTCTATTTTTTAATTCCAGTGTATCCATTGCTGCTGATTTTTACCAAATTTAGCAAATCTGCATAAAAAAACCGCTTTTGCGTACAAAAGCGGTTTCGATATAATTGAGTAAGCAGCCGATCCGCGTGACGCGGTACTGAAGCTTACGAAGGACCACCCAACAATAGTCGGGCGGTTTTATTTTTGGTCATCTTGGTAGGGTCGTTGTATGCCGTGGGGACGTTGCATGCAACGTCCTTACCACAACGACAAATATTTATTTTATCTCCGACCCGTTTTTAACCGGCGTAGTTGGAGTCACAAATTTCAGCGAGCCATCGGCATCCTGCGCCATCAGGATCATTCCCTGCGATAGAATTCCTTTCAGTTCGCGTGGTTCAAGGTTCACCAAAATGCTCACCTGCTGTCCGATAATTTCTTCAGGATTGTAATACTCGGCAATGCCCGAAACTACGGTGCGTTTGTCGATTCCGGTGTCGATGGTCAGTTTCAGCAATTTCTTGGTTTTGGCCACTTTTTCGGCTTCGATGATGGTTCCGGTACGGATGTCCATTTTCTGGAAATCGTCGTAGGTGCAATTTTCCTTTGCCGGAGTAACGGTTGCGTTGGCAGCTTCGTTAGCTTTTTTGGTGGCTAGCAATTTGTTCACCTGACGCTCAATCACATCGTCTTCAATCTTTTCGAACAACAGCTCTGGTGTATGGGTTTGGTGACCCACAACCAGCAAATCGGTGCGGCCCAGTTCGCTCCATTTCAGTTCGTCCATGTTCAGCCAGCCACGCAGTTTGTCCATGCTGAAAGGCAGGAATGGCGCAAAAATGATGGTGAGGTTCGCAGTAATCTGCAAACACACATTCATGATGGTTTCGACACGAGCCGGGTCAGTTTTCACCACTTTCCAGGGTTCAGCATCGGCCAGGTATTTGTTGCCCAAACGGGCGAAATCCATCGCAAATTTCAGGGCTTCGCGGAAACGGTACTGCGAAATGCTTTTTTCAACTTCAGCTTTGATAACAGACATTTCGGCCAGTGTCAGCTTATCGGTTTCGGTCAGGTCACCGGCTGCCGGAACTTTTCCGTCGTAATATTTTTGAGTCAGAACCAACGCGCGGTTCACGAAGTTGCCCAAAATGGCCACCAGTTCGCTGTTGTTGCGGGTCTGGAAATCCTTCCAGGTGAAGTCGTTGTCTTTGGTTTCAGGCGCATTAGCGGTAAGCACGTATTTCAGCACATCTTCCTTTCCGGGAAATTCGTCCAGGTATTCGTGCAGCCAAACGGCCCAGTTGCGCGAGGTCGAAATTTTGTCGCCTTCGAGATTCAGGAACTCGTTGGCCGGAACATTGTCGGGCAAAATGTAGGTTCCTTCGGCCTTGAGCATGGCCGGGAAAATGATGCAATGGAACACGATGTTGTCTTTCCCGATGAAATGCACCATTTTGGTTTCCGGATCTTTCCACCATGTTTCCCACTCGGGAGTCCATTCTTTGGTGGCCGAAATGTAGCCGATTGGCGCGTCGAACCAAACGTAGAGCACTTTGCCTTCGGCTCCGTCAACCGGAACAGGCACGCCCCATTCGAGGTCGCGAGTTACGGCGCGGGGCTGCAACCCACTGTCGATCCACGATTTGCACTGCCCGTAAACATTCGATTTCCATTCTTTGTGGCCTTCCAGAATCCATTCTTTCAGCCAGCCTTCATATTGGTCGAGCGGCAAATACCAGTGTTTGGTTTCGCGCATCACCGGCGGGTTTCCGCTCAGAGTCGATTTCGGATTGATCAAATCGGTGGCATTCAGCGTGCTTCCGCAGGCTTCGCACTGGTCGCCGTAAGCACGTTCGTTGCCGCATTTGGGGCAGGTTCCGGTGATGTAACGGTCGGCCA
>DAOPZV010000236.1:0-3409 GCA_035353575.1 Prolixibacteraceae bacterium
GAAGTAAATTTTAAACTAAATAATTGATTAGGCCGGATGATTAAGCAGAAGTCGTTCGGCCTAATTGTTTTAATTTTGACTGTTTCTAATTTGATACAGCTTTTTTAAAAGTTTCCTTCCGCGTGATGAAATTCCTGCCGATCCATGATATTCTATTTCATTTTCGATTAAATCGATCAGTTCATTTGCAAAGACAGGCTCTGTTTCCGCGATGTTATACAGAATTTGCATGGCATGAACCCGAACTGCGATTTCTTCATTTGGGTTTGTAAATATTCCGATGCAGAAATCGAGCAGAAAGGCTAAATTGTTTTCAGCAATTGGATGCAAACTGACTAGCTTGAGCAAATGTCTTTTTTTTCCTGAATTCTTAGTTTGCTTTAAAAATTCGATCATTAAAGGCAAATACGGAACAATTAGTCCTGGTTGCCGGTCGTGCACTTTTTCAACCATCCAGATTGATCGGTAGTTTGTGGTTTTGCTGTCGTCTAGTGCAAGTTTTACCAAGAGTTCAAGGTCGGTGGGGTGCTCACACATGTAACTAACGATTAGTGATAGGTTTTCCCACGAGTATATCAAATCCTGAACTTCTTTTTCGGTCATGAGTTCAATTGTTTTCGACAAATATACACGAAACTATGCTGCTTGCGAAAGCTTGTGCCGTTGTAAGTTTGAGGACTTTTTACTGCGAAATGACCAACTGGTCCTTTTTTTCTGTTTATTTCACTTCAGAAAAAGAACATAGACATGATTGACGTTTGTTGTGCGATTATTGTGAGTAAAAATGGAATATTAGCAGTTCAACGAGGGTTGGGAAGCAGTCATCCGATGAAATGGGAATTTCCAGGCGGAAAAATTGAGCAATTCGAGAGTGCAGAGCAGTGTATTTTACGGGAGATAAACGAGGAGCTTGCCATACTCGTCGCGTTGAAAGAGAGGCTAAAGCCGATAGAGTACAGCTATCCGGCAAAACACATTAAACTGATTCCGTTTTTGTGCGAAATCGTTTCAGGAGAAATCACATTAACCGAACATATTGATAAGCGCTGGTTCGGAATTGACGATTGGACATCGATCAACTGGGCTGAAGCCGACTATGACCTTATTTTGAAAAACCTTGATTATCTGAAAGAGTTGGGTTTGTGATCTACTTCATCAAGTGGGGAAAGATCATGGCGAAAGCAACAAACACTGCAGTCCAGCTCAAAATGGAAAGAACCATATACGGTTTCGCCATTTTGTGTTTTGAGTAATATTTGTTTAGAAGGAATGCACCGATTGGAATGCTCAAAATAACGGGCGATAAAGCAACAATTCCCAACAGGCCAAATTTTGCTCTGAATGAAACAATGATTCTGTTCCTTCTCGAAAAGACACGTTCTCCGGTCACTTTTTTTCGCCAGTTTAGCAATTGTCTGAATTTAATGCGGATACTTCTTGGCGTATGCCTTCTCAGGAAGGTTTTTGCAATATGAAATTTTCTGATTGCAAAGCCACTGAGGTAATAGAAAAAGAAAAAACCTGCAATGCCACCCAGAGTTACAGCAACCAGAGTTTGAATAAAATTTAATCCGATTAACAATGCAAAAGGGAAAGTAATAACATACTTCACGGAAGCCAACAAAAACACCTGAATAATCTTCAACACTCCAACCATCTTCGTTCCTCTTAAAAATCGCTATTGGTCGTCAAAGGTCGGTAAAATGTTTAATCTCTGTCATCCTCATCCTCTGATATTTAGATTTATTAAGAAATTTTAAGTATTTACATTACGCTATTTTTTGTTTATAACGCCCTGTAGCGAAAGAATAATGCGTAATCCGGAAGATGGATTTGTTTGATTTTTCAAAATATATTGAAGATGAAATAGTTAATATTCGGGTAACGAATCTCTGAAAATGGACAAAGCACAAGCCTGTTTCTTCCGTTTTTCAGAATTTAGCCCTAAAAAAATCAATTTTTCCTCTGTTTTTTACACTCCTGAAATGTTTATTCCTTTAATTTTTCGATAAAGGTCGAGTGCATATAAATCAGTCATTCCGGATACAAAATCAACCACCGATTGAATTTTTTCATAGGTTGATTCGTATTCGCGCCCAAACTGGGCCGGAATAAGCTGTATCATTTTGCGCGAAATTCCTTCATTCGGATTAAGAATTGCGTCAATAAAAACATCGAGCAAAGTACCGATAATTTGGTATCCCGAAATTTCAATTTCAACGACAGAGCGGTCATTGTATATATTTCTGACACTAACTTTCTTTATCTCTTTCATCGCGTCCAGCGAAGTTTGCGGCACGCAGTCGATTAGTGGGGTTTGAAAATCTCCGGAAAGGATTTCCTCTTGTTTCTGCCAGAAAACGTCGACACATTGTTTCACCAGTTTGCCAATTACGCTGGCACGGAGGTATGCAATTTGCTCGTTCGGGTCGCTCACCAGGTTGAATGTTTCCTTAATACGGGTTATGTGTTTAGCTTCGGCTTGCTGATCGAAAAACTTCATCAGCAGCGAATACGTTTGCTCAAAACTGTGAATTTTAAGTTTATGAGCATCTTCAAGATCCATCAGCTGGTAACAAATGTCGTCGGCCGCTTCAACAAGGAAAACCAGCGGATGGCGCACAAATTTTATCGGATCGGCGGATACCTGAATCAGACCCAGTTCGTTGCCAATTCTGTCAAAAATGTTTTTTTCTGATTGAAAGAATCCAAATTTAGGTTTGCTGGTTAAAACCGATTCGTAAGGATATTTTACAATAGAAGCTAGTGTTGTGTAGGTTAGCGCGAATCCTCCCTCACGCCTTCCGGCAAACTGGTGACTTAAAAGCCTGAAAGCATTTGCATTCCCATCGAATTGTACAAAATCTTTCCACTGACCTTCAGTAAGTTTAGTTTCCAGATTAAGCGAGTAGTTCTTTTTGAAAAACTGAGAAATCGCGTCTTCGCCCGAATGACCAAATGGTGGATTTCCCATGTCGTGAGCCAGACATGCCGCCGAAACTACTGAACCAATTTCCTGAAACAGGGGATTGCCAATTTCGAGGCCTTCCCTTTCGGCTTTTTCAATAAACATACTACCCAATGAACGGCCAACACTTGCTACTTCAAGACTGTGAGTCAGTCTGTTGTGTACGAAAATGCTCCCCGGTAGCGGGAAAACCTGGGTTTTGTTCTGCATCCGGCGGAAGGGCGACGAAAAAATAATCCTGTCGTAGTCGCGTTGAAATTGTGTACGATTGTGTTTTTCTGTGGCCTTGTATTCTTCCTGTCCCAGGCGGGTATTTGATAATAGTTGATTCCAATTCATTCCGTTCATGCTCAGTTAAAATGTTTGTGTCCGGTAATTGTTCATTTCTTTGTCGGCTTTGCGGGCATTGGGGTAGCAATGTTCCAAAAGCAGCCAGAATTT
>DAOPZV010000236.1:3509-4974 GCA_035353575.1 Prolixibacteraceae bacterium
GTTTTCTTTATAAATTCCTGAACCCGTGGTTGCTCGTGATTTACCCATTCCGGAATAATGATTTGAATTACCCCGTTGCCAACCCTGTTGTAAACCTTGTTTGTATTGGTTTTTGTTATTGCCAGTTTGTGAAATCGCGTTCTGAAATTGCTTTCCGGAGAAAATACGGTTGACTTTTTCTGAAGTTTAAGTTTATGCTTTCGAATCCAGTCGGCTTTCGACTCCACAAACCGGATGGCGTCGCGGGCAGGCGCAGAAGGCGGCATCGACACCACAATCTCTCCGTCGGATTTGATGCTGAGCCGAATACGCGTTGAACGTTCATTGACAGACAAAGTCACGTCGCCAACCTGCTCGATATGTACACTTTTTGATGCCACTCAACCCAATTGAATATTTTGCTAAAGTAACTCAAAAAGGTCTTCAATTTTTAGATGTCCGCCTTTTCTGTGTCTGACAGTTAAGATTTTAATGTTTCCAAACATATATCATCAGCACAGTACAGCATTGTAATCAATTGCAGTTGTTGTATTTTTACTTACAAATAGTTTTTCAATGAACTCTAACCTAAACACATGAAGATGAGAAAAGTAGTATTGTTTATTTGCTTTATTTCCTTGGTTTTGCAAGGAAGTTATGCCCAGAAAAAACTCTCCAACGAAACAGAAGAACAAAAGAAAGAACGAATGGCCTGGTGGATCAACGACCGTTTCGGAATGTTTATTCATTGGGGCTTGTATGCGCTTCCGGCCCGCCACGAGTGGGTGAAAAATCAGGAGCGGATTACAACTGAAGATTACCAGAAATATTTCGAAAACTTTAATCCCGATTTGTACAACCCGCGCGAATGGGCTAAAACAGCCAAAGCTGCCGGGATGAAATATGCCGTAATTACTTCGAAACACCACGAAGGTTTTTGCTTGTTCGATTCGAAATTTACCGATTATAAAGCCACAAATACTCCAATTGGCAGGGATCTGCTGAAAGAATGGGTGGAGGCTTTCCGTGCTGAAGGATTAAAAGTTGGGTTCTACTACAGTTTGATTGACTGGCACCATCCCGATTTTACGGTTGACCGGGTACATCCGCAGCGTACCGACGACAAAGCCAAACTGGCCGAACTGAACAAGGGACGCGATATGAACAAATACCGCGAATATTTGCACAATCAGGTTCGCGAATTGCTTACCAACTACGGAAAGATCGACATTCTCTGGCTCGACTTCTCCTATCCGGGCGAAAATGGGAAAGGTGCCAAAGACTGGGACTCGGAAAATCTCTTAAAAATGATCCGTCAGCTTCAGCCCGGAATTATTGTTGACGACCGTTTAGACCTGAAAGAATACGAAGATGGCTGGGATTTTACTACGCCTGAACAATACAAAGTGTCGAAATGGCCTGAAGTGAATGGCAAGAAGGCTTATTGGGAAACGTGTCAAACCTTCAGCGGATCGTGGGGATATTA
>DAOPZV010000237.1:0-4947 GCA_035353575.1 Prolixibacteraceae bacterium
GCGTTTGCCTGTTGCTGACCAGCATCCTGTGGACCGCCTTGCTGACCACCGGCCTGTGCATTGTACATTTCCTGCGATGCAGCCTGGAATACGGCATTCAATTCAGCTGTTGCAGCATCAATTCCTGCAATATCCTGAGCACTGTGAGCAGTTTTCAGTTTACCCAAAGCAGCTTCAATCGGTCCTTTTTTGTCGGCTGGCAATTTGTCGCCAAATTCTTTCAACTGCTTTTCAGTCTGGAAAATCAAACTGTCAGCCTGGTTCAATTTGTCAACTTTTTCGCGGGCAGCTTTATCTGCAGCTTCGTTGGCAGCAGCTTCGTCGCGCATGCGTTTGATTTCGTCGTCGCTCAAACCTGATGAAGCTTCGATACGGATCGACTGAGTTTTGCCGGTAGCTTTATCTTTAGCCGTTACGTGCAAAATACCGTTGGCGTCGATATCGAAAATAACTTCGATTTGTGGAATACCACGTGGTGCTGGTGGAAGTCCGTCGAGGTGGAAACGGCCGATGGTTTTATTACCTGCCGCCATTGGGCGTTCGCCTTGCAATACGTGGATTTCAACCGAAGGCTGGTTGTCAGATGCCGTGGTGAATGTTTCTGTTTTCTTGGTCGGGATGGTTGTGTTCGATTCGATCAAACGAGTCATTACGCCACCCATTGTTTCGATACCCAACGAAAGCGGGGTAACGTCGAGCAACAATACGTCTTTTACTTCACCGGTTAATACACCACCCTGAATAGCAGCACCAATAGCCACAACTTCGTCAGGATTTACACCTTTTGATGGAGCTTTTCCGAAGAACTGCTGTACTTTTTGCTGAATAGCAGGAATACGAGTAGATCCACCAACAAGGATAACTTCGTCGATATCACTTGCTTTCATGCCTGCATTCTGCAAGGCTTTCTGGCAAGGTCCCATTGTAGCCTGAATCAGGCGGTCGCACAATTGTTCGAATTTGGCACGTGTCAACGTTTTTACCAAGTGTTTTGGAATGCCATTCACCGGCATAATGTATGGCAAGTTGATCTCTGTCTGAGTCGAGCTCGATAACTCAATTTTTGCTTTTTCAGCAGCTTCTTTCAAGCGTTGCAGAGCCATCGGATCCTGACGTAAATCAATTCCTTCGTCTTTCTTGAATTCGTCGGCCAGCCAGTTAATGATTTCTTGGTCGAAGTCGTCACCACCCAGGTGAGTATCACCATCGGTCGATTTTACTTCGAAAACCCCATCGCCCAATTCGAGGATTGAAATATCGAAAGTACCGCCACCAAGGTCGAATACAGCGATCTTCATTTCCTTGTGCATCTTGTCCAACCCGTAAGCCAAAGCGGCAGCTGTTGGTTCGTTGATGATACGACGAACATTCAAACCAGCAATTTCACCAGCTTCTTTGGTAGCCTGACGCTGAGAGTCGTTGAAGTAAGCCGGAACTGTGATTACCGCTTCTGTTACTTCCTGACCAAGATAGTCTTCAGCAGTTTTCTTCATTTTCTGAAGAACCATTGCTGAAATTTCCTGGGGCGAGTATTTGCGATCTTCAATAACTACACGTGGTGTATCGTTATCTCCCTGAGCAACTGAGTAAGGAACACGTTTGATTTCGTTTGAAAGATGACTGTAGTGTTCGCCCATAAACCTTTTAATTGAATAAACGGTTTTTGTAGGGTTGGTAATAGCCTGACGTTTAGCAGGGTCACCAACTTTACGTTCGCCGTTTTCAACAAAGCCAACAATCGAAGGGGTTGTACGTTTGCCTTCGCTGTTTGGAATAACAACTGGTTCGTTACCTTCCATAACCGATACGCACGAGTTGGTGGTACCTAAGTCAATTCCAATAATTTTTCCCATTTTATGATATATTTTAAACTTATTAATTCATTGTTTTTTTAACACGCACTTTCCTATTCAATCGGTATGCCACAAATTCGATCAGAAAAAATTTGGCAATTTTGGCATTTATTCGTTTTGGCACGGCTTATCTCTGGCAGCATCGGTGACAAAACGACAGGAAACGGCTGTTTAAGGGTAATTTTTAATCAAAAGAAAACCAGATTAAACAATATCGCCTGCATTTTCTTTGCTATCTTCAACCCAAATAATAATAATGTCTATCCAATGAAACACAAACAAGAACAGCAGGCAGTTCCGCGAGAGCGCCTTATTTCGCTTGATGCCCTTCGCGGATTTGATATGTTTTGGATTACCGGAGGTGGATCTCTGGTATATGCTCTTGAAAAATTTACCGGAGCTGAATGGATGAAGCCAATTGCCGAACAGATGGAACATGTTCCGTGGGAAGGGTTTCATTTCGAAGATCTCATTTTTCCTCTATTCATGTTTATAAGCGGAATTGCAATTCCGTTTGCTCTTATTTCTAAAATAGAAAAGGGTGTTCCTCAAGCCGAAATGGCGAAAAAAGCTGTAAAGCGAGGCCTAACCCTTGTTTTAATTGGGTGGATTTATAACGGGCTGTTCGAAAACCTATTCAAAGACGGTAGTTTTATCGAACATGTGCGGTTTCCGAGTGTGCTCGGGCAAATTGGCTTGGGTTACATGTTTGCAGCTTTAATTACTATTTATACAAAAACGATCAAGCAACGGCTTTACTGGCTGGGTGGAATCTTGCTCGGCATTGGTATCATTCAGCTTTTAATTCCGGTTCCTGGGGTTGGTGCAGGTGTGTTAACTCCTGAAGGGTGCATCAACGGATATATTGATCGCATGTTGGTGCCAGGCAGGTTACACGGTAAAATATTCGATCCTGAAGGGTTGCTGTGTATTGTTTCGGCTGTGTCGGTTACGTTGATGGGTTCGTTTGCAGGGTACTTGCTGCGCGACAAAAAAACCAGCGAGATGGAGAAAGTGAAATATCTGGCTTCGGCTGGGGCAATTGCACTGGTTGTTGCATTGGTACTTAGTACTTTTTATCCAATTATAAAAGCTTGTTGGACCGACAGTTTTAATATTCTTACCAGCGGAATTGGCTTTTTACTGATTGCTTTATTCTATTGGATTATCGATGTGAAAGGATGGCACAAATGGTCGTTCTTCTTCCAGGTAATAGGAATGAACTCAATCTTTATCTACCTTTTTGAGCGCTTTACAAACATTCCTGACCGGGTTTTTTGGGGATGGGCTAATGTTTTTGGACAAGAGGCCGGACAGTTGATTGCTGTTGCCGGGATGATTGGTATAAATTGGGGTGTTCTATATTTCTTATATAAAAAGAAGATATTCTTTAGAGTGTAAAAAGTAAGCAGCCGGTTCTTCGAACCGGCTGCTTACTTTTTACAACAGATTAGTTGCATAAATTCTTACTTTTGTAGCCTGATTTAAATGCAAAAGCTATGTCGGTTCATAAGGAAATAAAGAGGGTTACCACTCATGTGCTTTCAGAAATGAAGCTGAGAGGAGAAAAAATCGCGATGCTTACATCTTACGATTACAGCATGGCCAAGCTGGTTGATCAGGCCGGAATTGATATTATTCTGGTTGGCGACTCGGCTTCAAATGTGATGGCCGGAAATGAAACCACGCTACCTATTACCCTTGACCAAATGATTTATCACGGGAAATCGGTGGTAAAAGCGGTGAACCGGTCGCTGGTGGTGGTGGATATGCCATTCGGTACCTGTTCAGGAAATCCACTGGAATCCTTGAACGCTGCCATTCGGATCATGAAGGAAACCGGCGCCGATGCGCTTAAAATAGAAGGCGGAAAAGAGATCATTGCCGACATAAAGAAAATCATCGATGCAGGTTTGCCGGTGATGGGGCATCTTGGATTGATGCCACAATCGATCAATAAATACGGAACTTACACGGTTCGCGCGAAAGAAGAGGCTGAAGCGCAGAAATTGATTGAAGATGCTATTCTTCTGGAAGAAACGGGTTGCTTTGCCATCGTTTTAGAGAAAATTCCGGCAGAATTGGGCGAGCGTGTAGCCAAACAATTGAAAATTCCTGTAATTGGCATTGGAGCGGGTGGTGGTGTTGATGGACAGGTGCTGGTTATTCACGATATGCTCGGTATTTCGCAGTCGTTCTCTCCACGTTTCCTCAGACGATATTTGAATCTTGCTGAAGAAATTAAAGGAGCCGTCAATAATTACGTTCAGGATGTAAAGTCTTGCGACTTCCCCAACGAAAAGGAACAATATTGAAAGTTTCAAGTTCAGAGTTTCAGGTTGAGTTTTAAATTGGATATTGAATATTCGATATTGATTATTGGATATTTATAACACATAAATTGTATGGAGATTATATACGAAGACAATCACATCATTGCCGTGAATAAAGCTTGTGGCGAAATTGTGCAAAGTGATAAGAGTGGCGATGTAACGCTGATTGATAAGGTGAAAGAGTATGTGCGAGTGAAATACAAAAAGCCCGGTGAAGCCTGGCTTGGTTCTCCGCATCGGCTCGACCGCCCAACCAGCGGAGTAGTTCTTTTCGCACGTACAAGCAAGGCGCTTACACGGCTCAATGAAATGTTTCAGGACAAAGAAACCATAAAAAAAACTTATTGGGCAGTTGTTGACGCGCTTCCGGAGCTGGAGGAAGGAACGCTTCATCATTGGTTGATAAAAGATGAAGAGAAAAATAAATCGCACGCCCATAACAAGGAGCGGAGAGGGTCCAAGGAAGCAATTCTGCATTATAGGCATGTGGCCTCGCTCAACAATTACCACCTGCTCGAAATAGATTTAAAAACCGGTCGGCACCACCAGATTCGGGCTCAGTTGCACCGCATTGGACTTCATATAAAAGGCGACTTAAAATATGGAGCCGCCCGAAGCAATGAGGACGGCGGAATTCACCTGCACGCCCGCAAAATCGAGTTTATTCATCCGGTGACAAAATTGCCAGTAAAGATTGTTGCCAAGCCGCCGAAAGACCCAATTTGGAACGATTTAGTGAAAATCGATTATCTGAAGGAATA
>DAOPZV010000238.1:0-4915 GCA_035353575.1 Prolixibacteraceae bacterium
AAGATGTTCGAAAAAGCGCTTTCGTGCATCGATTTAACCACCTTGAATTCAACCGACACGCTCGATTCGGTAGCTAAGTTTACCGAAAAAGTGAACCAATTTCCCCAGGCTTATCCAGGAGTGAGCAATGTTGGCGCCATTTGTGTGTACCCGAATATGGCCAAAGCCGTGAAAGAAACGCTGAAAATTGACGGTGTGAAAATTGCCGCCGTTTCAGGAGGTTTCCCGTCATCAATGACCTTCACCGAACTAAAGATCGAAGAAGCCCGTTTGGCAGTTGCTGGGGGAGCCAACGAAATCGACATTGTGGTTCCGCTTTGGGCTTTCCTTGCCGGCGATTTCGAAACTGTTTCCAACGAAATTTCAGCAACAAAAAAAGCCATTGGCGATGCCCATCTGAAAGTCATTTTGGAATCAGGCGTATTGAATGTTGATAAAATCTGGCAAGCCTCAATTTTGGCCATTGAAGCCGGAGCCGACTTTATCAAAACCTCAACCGGCAAATTGCCGCAGGCTGCCACACCAGAAGCTGCTTTTGTGATGTGCCTGGCCATCAAACAGCATTTTGAAGAAACTGGCAAAAAAATCGGGTTTAAACCAGCAGGAGGAATTGTTACGCCTGAAGATGCCATTTTGTATCTGACTATTGTTCAGGAAATTTTGGGAGACGAGTGGGTAAATCCTGAGCTGTTCCGCATCGGGGCTAGCCGTTTGGCCAACAACCTGCTCGAAAAAATTACTGGCAGTAGTGCCAAACATTTTTAGAGAACCGCTGTTTTAATCAGCAAAACACAAATTTCAACTAAAAAGATTCAAAAATTATGGCACAAATTACATTAAAAGGAAACGCAATTCAAACTATAGGCGAACTTCCTGCAAAAGGAACAAAAGCTCCTGATTTCGAATTAATTAAAAACGATTTGTCGAAAACTTCGCTGAAAGATTTCGCCGGACAGCGACTGGTATTGAACATCTTCCCAAGTTTGGATACCGGCACCTGCGCCGCTTCGGTTCGTAACTTCAACAAATTGGCTGCTGGTTTGGAAAACACCAAAGTTCTTTGCATTTCGCGTGATTTACCATTCGCACAAGGCCGTTTCTGCGGAACTGAAGGCATCGACAACGCTATCACAGTTTCCGACTTCGCAACCGGCAAATTTGGTAAAGATTACCAGTTGGAAATCACCACCGGACCATTGGCTGCATTGCATTCGCGTTCAGTAGTTGTTTTGGACGAAAACCATACGGTAGTTTATACCCAGCAGGTTCCAGAAATTGTTGACGAACCCAACTACGACGCCGCTTTAGCTGCATTGAAGTAGTATAAATTTTAAACTGATACTGAAAAGCCGTTGGCCTTGTGCTGGCGGCTTTTTTTATGTTCTGGATTGTAGTATTTGAAAGGAAAATCAATAGGCTGCAAATTGTAGTCAACTGAAAACGCGGTTATTCCATAAACTCCGATTTCTGTTTTGAACAGATAAAACTCAACAATATTTCGTTTCAGCGTGTTTTAATTGCTCAAAACTGTGATTATGCACCCTGTTTTAGACGAAAACATTAGAGAAATCGGGAAACCATACAAAGACTTGCATTACCTGCTGGTCTGTTTAAAAGAAGTCCTCGAGTCGAACAACGAAAACGAGTTGGTTGACTATATTCCATGGATAAATCAGACCATCGATTCCCCAAAACCGGAGCTGGTTCATAAATCGGTGCAATTGTACTCCATCTGTTTCCAATTACTGAACCTTTGCGAAGTAAACTGGGCCGTACAAAGTCGCCGCAACAAACTACAGAATCAAGGTTCTGAAAGTGTTAACGGAAGTTGGGCACAAACTTTTTCAGAACTGAAAGAATCAGGTATTTCTCCTGAAAAGATTGTAGAAACGTTATCGCAACTCGAAATTGAGCCGGTTATGACAGCTCACCCAACCGAGGCCAAACGCACCGTAGTTCTGAAGTATTACCGCGAACTTTACCTTCAACTGGTCATGCTCGAAAACCCGGTTTACACGAAAGACGAACGGGAGCAAATCCGCTCTTCGATAAAGGAAATACTGACCAAGCTTTGGTTTATCGACGACATTTACCTTGAAAAACCACAGGTTGAAACAGAACTCGAAAACGTGTTGCACTACCTGACCAAGGTTTTTCCGGAAGTATTTGAATTACATGATCGAACGTTGCATCAGGCATGGACAGAAGCTGGTTTTGAGTCCAATGCGATTCAAAACTACCAATCAATGCCCAAAATTACCATTGGCTCGTGGGTGGGTGGCGACCGCGACGGCCATCCGCTCGTGACGCCTGAAATTACCCGATATACGCTCGAACGCCTGAGGACCGAAGCGCTGATTTTGACCCGCCAAAAGTTGAGTCAGCTAGCCGATAGCGTGAGCATTTATACTTCGGCCGAGAAGCTGGAAGCAGAATTTCAATCGCGCAAAACAGAGCTGGAGCAGCAAATTACCGAAATTTCAGGAAACATTTCGTTCAAACTCGCTCTGCGAGAACCATTCCGGCAATTTGTGCTGCTGTTGATCGAAAAACTTCCGGTTCAGCAAAATCCGGAAACATGGATTTACAGCCATTCCGGACAATTAATCAGCGACCTCGAACTTTTGCTACGGTCGCTTTCCAAGTGGGGTGCGCCCATGCTGGCTCAAAATGAGGTAAACCGGATGCTTCGCTTTGTGCAAAGCTTTGGCTTTCATCTGGCACACCTCGATGTAAGGCAAAATAGTGAACACTACCGAAAAGCGATTCAAGGCTTGCTGCTCGAAACTGGTTTTGACAAGGCAATCCTTCCTGATGGTTCGGTTCAAAAACAATTCATTGTTGAGGAAATCAGTCAATACCGGCCATTTGCACATAGCTACTCCGGAAGTATTCCAGAAACGCTCAATGTTTTGGGCTATCTCAGCTTTTTGCAGCAACACATCAGCAAATATGGACCCAACGCGCTGGGATCGATGATTGTGAGCATGACAAAAAAAGTGGACGATCTGTTCACCTTTTACCTGTTAGCACGCGAAGCCGGACTTTATGTGAAAACCGAATCGGGACCTGCCTGCCAGTTGCCGGTTGTACCGTTGTTCGAAACCATTGAGGACTTGCATCTTGCCCCAACTATTTTAGAGGAATTTCTGGCGCACCCCGTCACCCAAAATACGCTCGAATTGCAAGCGAAGCGAAAAGGCTACAAAAGGCCGGTTGCCGAGGTAATGATTGGCTACAGCGACAGCAACAAGGACGGCGGAATTTTATCGAGCTTGTGGCACTTGTACGAGGCGCAGCACGAGCTGGCTCAAATTGGCCGGAAATATGGCGTGGACATTCGCTTTTTCCACGGAAAAGGTGGCAGTATCAGCCGTGGTGCCGGACCTATGCACTGGTTCCTGAAAAGCCTTCCGCCCGACTCGCTGTGCGGAAAACTCCGCCTGACCGAGCAAGGTGAAACCATCGAGCGAAAATATGCCAACAAAGTAAACGCCGCTTACAACCTGGAGTTGATCAGTTCAGGAACATTACGAAATACAATCCTGAATACGCACCCCTACGACGAGCAATTGTTCGACTTAGTGAGCTTTATGGCGCACGAAAGTTTCACGAGTTACAACGCGCTTACCCGTCAGCCCAATTTCATTCGGTTTTTCGAGCAGGCAACGCCCATCGACGCCATCGAAACCAGCAAAATCGGGTCACGACCGTCGCGCCGCACCAATCAGCGCACCTTAACCGATTTGCGTGCTATTCCGTGGGTTTTTAGCTGGACACAAAGCCGCGCCAATATTACCAGTTGGTATGGCGTCGGCAGCACCTTGCAATTGCTCAAAGCCGACTATCCTGAAAAGTATAACCAGTTGAAAAAGTTGCTGGTGTCACATCCGTTGGTTCGGTACATCTTAACCAACGTCGATTCAGGTTTAGCTGCTACTGATCCCGAAATCATTCGGTATTACGCCTCGCTGGTCGAGGAAGAGAATGTCAAAAACGATATTCTGGAATTGATCCTGAACGAGTATCAGCTCACTCAAAATCTGTTGGCCGAACTACTAGAAAAACCGTTTCAGGAACGACGAAAAAACCATTTTTACTCTACCAAACTGAGAGCGGTTGCGTTGGATTTGATACATCAAATTCAGGTAAATACGCTTAAGAGCTGGCGTGAGGAAAAGGAACTGGAGAATTCTGTAAATGCCCGGCAACAAAACATTATTTTACTGAAAACTATTAATGCAGTAGCCAATGCGCTCGGGTCAACAGGATAAATTTATAAATCAAGAAATTAACAACATATGCAAAAAATAATCAGTCAATATTTCGACGAGTTTTCGACCATGAACGAAGCCTCGCACAATGCTGTATTCGAAATCGCCAACCGCGAAGGCATCGACATGAACAAGATCATCGTGGCCACCTCATTTTGCTTCGACGAACTCAATCACCAACCCGCAAAAATGAATTTGCCCTCACCGCAGGGAACTTTTATCATGGGTGGTCTGGCCGGTTATCCCTTCGTGGGCGACATTGGCTTAACCGCTTTTGTCGATCACATTCCCGATGGCGGCGCGGCATTGTTCATTTTTGGTTCGCACATTGGCATTTCGCGCACCGGCGAAGTTGGCAAGATCAAACGCGTTGGCCAGCACCGACACACCAACACCTGTGGAGCTTTGATGATGGTTCAGGATCATGTTTTATCCTCCAAAATTCATGAGATTGACTCAGCAGATTATTCCGCTTTTCAGCCCGAATTTTTAGCATTACGCCTGCTGCCCATGGCTCCCGAGATACGGAAAGCAGACGTTCCGATCCTGAAAACAACCCATTTGGTTTACGACGAAATTGAAAATGAAATACTGAAACTGATCATCAATAACAAAAAGCTTCAAACCGAATTTCCGGTTTA
>DAOPZV010000239.1:0-4902 GCA_035353575.1 Prolixibacteraceae bacterium
ATGAAAACCAGCCTCGAAAAGGGAGAAGTAACTCCATTGAAAGACATTGATAAATTCGTGGATGGTGCTGCCGTTCAGCGCGTGGGTGACCTAACATTCAAAGTTTGCCAACAAGTAATCGACGATATTGTAACTGTTCCCGAAGGAAAAGTTTGTACCACCATTCTGGAACTGTACAATCAGGATGCCATTGTGGTTGAGCCAGCTGGCGCGTTGGCTATTGCTGCACTCGATTTTTACCGCGATCAAATTGAAGATAAAAATGTGGTGTGCATGGTTTCGGGAAGCAACAACGACATTACTCGTACCGAAGAAATCAAAGAGCGCTCGCTGCTTTACGAGGGACTGAAACACTACTTTATTGTTCGTTTTCCGCAGCGCGCCGGGGCTTTGCGCGATTTTGTCGATAAAGTACTTGGCCCGAACGACGACATTACCATGTTCGAATACTCCAAGAAGACCAACCGCGAGCAAGGACCCGCGCTGATTTGCATTGAGCTTCAGGATAAAGACGATTTTCCCGGATTGGTGCAGCGCATGGAGGAGAACGGTTTCCTTTCAGAATATGTGAATGAGCGACCAGATTTATTCCAGTTCTTGATTTAATTATGAATTAGATTTTGGCTGAATTTGATGGTTGTTTGTAAAAACTGACATGATTTCCTTAAATTTGGATAGTCATCGAAAATAAATCAATCATGTCGAATTCGAAGCATATCGTCATTTTAGTTCCCGATAATGTCTCCATCCTCGATGTTGCCGGGCCATTGGATGTTTTTACCAAAGCCAAAGAACACATCCGCGAGAATTATCCCGCCATAAAAGAGTCGTACACCACACATGTTTTGTCGTTCGATTCATTAATTCAGGTCAGTACTTCTGCTGGTTTGCCAATCATTACAGAAGGAGGAATTGAATCCATTAATTATGAAATTGACACGATATTGGTCGCCGGGAATGCTACCTTAAAAGTTATTCCTCAAAGTTTGCTCGACTGGTTGAAAGCTAAAACCGATAAGGTCCGTCGTATGGGGTCAATTTGCGCCGGAGCTTTTGTTTTGGCCAAAGCCGGTATCCTGAACGGAAGACGAGCTACCACGCACTGGATGGTTTGCGATAAACTGGCTAAACAGTATCCTGAGGTAAAAGTTGAAAATGATCCGATTTTTGTGAAGGACGGGAATATCTATACTTCCGCAGGCATTTCAACTGGCATGGATTTATCACTGGCGATGGTTGAGGAAGATTATGGCCGTGATATAGCAGTTGCCACCGCCCGCCGTTTGGTCCTTTTTTTGAAGCGACCCGGAAATCAGTCTCAGTTTAGCAATATTCTGAATTATCAAACAGTTGACTATGAGCCGATAAAAGAAATACAGGATTGGATTGTTGATCACCTGGATGATGAATTGACGGTTGAACTACTGGCCGAAAAAGCCTTGATGAGCCCTCGTAATTTTGCGCGTGTTTTTTTGCGGGAAACGGGTATTACTCCGGCGAAATACATCGAAAAACTCAGGTTGGAAACAGCTCGCCGCCGTCTGGAAGAAACTCGCCTGACATTGGATGAAATCTCGAACGAATGCGGTGTTGGAAATGCCGATGGTTTGCGCCGTCTGTTCCTGCGCCACATGAAAACTACGCCCAGCGATTATCGCAAAAGCTTTGCTACCTCTCTGGCGTAGGGCTTAGTCGGGGTTTCACTTTGGAAAGCTAGTCAGGGCTTCACTTTGAGTGAAACCCTGACTAATTTTCGGTTGACTATCTCCACTTGGGCTGGTACGGAATTCGTTCTCCGTCTGTAGTCGAGTATTCTTCCAGCGAATTTTCTTTTACCTGAACGACCATGTAGATCATTTCCACGTCCGAAGCATTGCAAATACCTCTCAATCCCCGGGGAGCGACCCGGATGACACTTCCTTCGCTTATTTCGAAGCAGTCGTCGTCAACCTGGAAAAAACCGAACCCTTTTAATATGATGTACGTTTCTTCGTTCTTTCGGTGTTTATGGAAATAAGGCTGTTCGGTATGAGGTTGCAGCGAATTAAACGAGATTTCTGAGCCTGTAGCTCCGGTTACATCCTTTAAAAAGACTTTTCCTTCAATGTTCTTCTTGCTTACCGGGTGAATTAACGAATAATCCCTTACTTCATTCAATTCGCCAAGGTTTACGGCAATGTAACTAGCATTTTCTGATATTTTTTCTATCTTTTTCATTTTCTGTGTTTTTACATATTTATGTTGACATCATGTATATATTCAGGGTTTCACTTAAAGTGAAGCCCTGAATAGCGCTTAAAGTGAAGCCCAGGCTGGTTTTCTGCCCAATTATAGCGCTGCAAAATACCCAACTGTGCGCACCATTTGCGATACGAACGACATTTCGTTGTCGTACCATGAAACGGTTTTTACCAATTGTTTGTCGCCAACGGTTACGACTTTGGTTTGAGTGGCATCGAAAAGCGAACCGAAGCTCATGCCGATTACATCGCCTGAGACAATGGGGTCTTCGGTGTAGCCAAACGATTCGTTGGCGGCCATTTTCATGGCTGAGTTAATTTCTTCGACGGTTACTTGTTTCTCAAGAATCGTGAATAATTCGACCACTGAACCGGCATTGACAGGCACACGTTGCGACGAGCCATCGAGTTTCCCTTTCAGTTCAGGAATAACCAGCCCAATAGCTTTTGCGGCTCCTGTTGTGTAAGGCACAATATTATCGGCTGCCGCGCGTGATTTGCGGTAGTTCACTTTCGGGTCGGGGGTGTCCATCAGCGGTTGTGAGTTGGTGTAGGCATGAATGGTGGTCATTTGCCCGGTTATTATTCCAAACCGATCGTTCAGCACTTTGGCCATTGGAGCCAGACAGTTGGTGGTGCACGATGCGCAACTGATCAGTTGATCTGCGGCATCCAATATTTGATGGTTCACGTTATAAACCACCGTTTTTACGTCTTTGTCCGATGGCGCGGAGATGATTACTTTTTTGGCTCCTGCCGCTAAATGTGCCGAAGCTTTTTCCTTCGATTCAAAAATTCCGGTACATTCCAGCACCAAATCAACCTGATGCTTGGCCCAGGGTAAATTTTTCGGGTCGCGTTCGGCATACACGGTAATTGTTTTTCCGTCAACAACCAGTGCATTTTCGGTGTGGCTGATGTCGGCTTTAAAAGTTCCCTGCACCGAATCGTATTTCAGGAGATAAGCCAACATTGAGGGTGCACTTAAATCGTTGATGGCAACTACTTCCAGTTGATTGTTTTTGGTGATTTCGCGGAAAGCCAGACGCCCGATCCGGCCAAATCCATTAATGGCAACTTTAATCATGCTTTTGTTTTTTTGATGTGAATACTTTGTTTAATTGTTTTCGAAGGCAAAGTTACGATACAGATTTGATGTCTGAAATGACAACTTTCCGTTAATTACTGCCAGATTGATGCGTCCGGTTTATTGTTTCAACCCAACGGATTTAGACATGGTTTCAGAAGCGTTTCATCGTGAACTAATCGTAAACTCAGAAGCAATCTTCGCAATAAACCTGGACTGTTACCGCATTTCTATGTGGTAAGGCTTATCTTTGTTAAGGAACAGCAAACTTAGGATGACGGTTTCCCCGAAAAACGGATGTTTCCTGAATAGCGTTTTGTTTTCCCTTCCGTCTCCTGATTCTCAAATTTTAACGCTTAAAATTATGGATTACCTGGACCTATATAATTTGCTGGATAAGAAAGTCAACCTGAAGGCTGACAAGATTGTGGTCGATGAGTTTGTGACTGTACATAACCTTTTGTTTAAATCGAAAAACTGGACAATTCTTCAAGGTGATCAGCCACTTATATGTGCCGAACATGAGCTTGGATTTAATGATGATATTTTTCGTACTGATCTCGGATATAAGGAGGAAGGTCTCGATTTGATTGATTCGGAAGTCAATGAAAACAAGGAGTTCATCTTCCATATTTTTGTGCCACAGCAAAACCGGAGTGAGAAAGAGGCCATTTTGCTGATGCACGGGTTCAACGAGAAATCGTGGAAAAAATATTATCCCTGGGCTTATCGTCTGGCTCGTAATACAGGGCAGTGTGTGGTGCTTTGTCCGATGGCTTTCCATATGAACCGGGCCCTTTCGGCCTGGAGCGACAGGCACCTGATGCACCAGGTGAGCCAAACCCGAAAAGAGCATTTCCCGGATCTGCTTCAGTCGTCGTTTTCAAACGTGGCGATCAGCACCCGATTGCAATCCAAGCCTCAGCGTTTTATATGGTCTGGTTTACAGACCTATCACGATATTGTGCAGTTTCTCGATGAGGTAAAGGAAGGGAAATACCCGCCGCTCACCGGGCAAATGCAGTTTCATTTTTTTTCGTATTCCATCGGCACTTTTCTTTCTGAAATTCTGAAACTGACCAACCCCAAAGGCTATTTTACGCATTCGAAATTACTGGCTTTTTGCGGTGGTCCAACATTTAACCGGTTGACACCCGTATCGAAGGCAATTCTGGACAGTGAGGCCAATGTGGCTTTGTATTCCTACCTGGTTGAACACCTGGAGAGCCATTTGAAACACGAAAAGCGACTGTACCACTACATGGAAGAACATCCTGAGGGAAGATATTTCCGCATGATGCTCGATTTTAAGGTGAGGCGTCAGGAGCGCGAAAAACGTTTCCGGGAAATAAGTTCCGATATTTTTGCCATTGCACTTGCCCAGGACGAAGTTGTTCCCGCTTACGATGTGGTAAGTACGCTGCAAGGTGCGGCCCACGATATACCAACTCAGGTTATTATTGCTGATTTTGATTACTCCTATTCACATGAGAGCCCATTTGTCAACAAGGAGAATATTCGCGAAAAAGTGGATGCTGCTTTCAATCAAACGTTCGATCGGTTTTGTGCGTTTTT
>DAOPZV010000240.1:0-4896 GCA_035353575.1 Prolixibacteraceae bacterium
TTTCTTCGGCTTTGGTAGCCGTGCGCCAAGTCAGTTGGTCGGCATAATATTTTAGGGCCGTGTTTAGCAAATTGAGCGCTGCCGGAAACAACGGAGCATTGAGTGCTTTGCACATGGCCAGCACATATTCGATAAAGTCGGCACATAGTTCAACCGATTCTCCGAAATATTGCAAACTACCATCATCGAAGTATTTTCTCGCTCCGACGGTTTATTTTCTGCCTTTGGAAAAGTATCTTCTTGTGTTGGCAAATTATTTTCTGTCGTTGGCATTTTATTTTCTTGGCATGGAAAAGTATTTTTTTGCTTTGGCAATCTCTAAACTTCCTTCGGAAAAAGTGTTTCTTGCTTTGGAAAATATATAACTGGCTTCAGCAGATATAAAACTCCTTTCGGCGCAAATGAAATTGTTATCAGCAAATAGTTTTCTGGAGAGTGTTCAATAAACTGTGGGAGAGTGTCCAATAAACTTGCTTCTGGATTTTTGTAATCAGCCCTGACGAGAGTATTTTTTGAATGGTTAAAATAGAACTCTGTCGCCAAATCCTTCATTTTTAATTACACATCATACAAATTCTTACTTAAATTCAATCTAAATTATTAGTAGGTTTTCCTGAAATAGGATTTTTTGAAAAAATAGGGCGGTTGTTTTAATTGCTTTGCCTGTCAGCGGTTCAGAACAAACATTCGGAGCATTTCGGTTCATCATCGCTTTCCTTAGGTTTTATTGGCTTTTGGTATGTTTCACAGCCTCAAAAAGATGTTTGATTTCTTTGGGTTGAATCCCTATATTTGCTCACCTTAAAAAAATGAGCTTATCCGAAGTGATGGATCGGGAAGGGAAGTCAGGTTGAGGAATAGGTTTGTTGTTTAAGCTAAACAATACAATTAACTCAAATAAAAACTGATGAAATGAACCCGTTGCGGGCGAGTTTCGTGTGGCTTTTAAAAACAAATTAATTACACATGAAAGGATACAAAATTATCGTTCTTGCCAAGCAGGTCCCGGATACGCGGAATGTTGGCAAAGATGCCATGAAAGCCGATGGAACAGTGAACAGAGCTGCTCTACCGGCTATTTTTAATCCTGAAGATTTGAACGCGCTGGAACAGGCGCTTCGTATCAAGGATACTTTCCCCGGAACAACCATTACCATTTTGACGATGGGGCCGGGTCGTGCTGCCGAAATTATTCGTGAAGGAATGTTTCGCGGTGCCGATGATGGAATTTTATTAACCGACCGCGCTTTCGCCGGATCTGATACCCTTGCAACTTCATACGCATTGGGTCAGGCGTTGAAACGAATTGGCAAATTCGATATCATTATCGCTGGTCGTCAGGCTATCGACGGAGATACCGCACAGGTTGGTCCGCAGGTTGCTGAAAAATTAGGTTTGCCCCAGGTAACTTATGTTGAAGAAATCAAGGCGATCGAGAAAGGTAAAGTTATAGCAAAACGTCGTTTGGAACGTGGAATCGAAGTAGTAAGCTGTGCAATGCCGCTGGTAATCACGGTAAACAGCAGTGCTCCTGATTGTCGTGCCCGCAATGCCAAATTGCTCATGAAATACAAACACGCCAAAACGGTTAGCGAACTTCAGAACTCAAACGAAGACTATCTGCATTTATATAACGACCGTCCGTACCTCAATATCGTTGAGTGGACTGTGAGCGATATTGAATCGAATCCGGAAGAATTAGGTTTGACAGGCTCTCCAACCAAAGTAAAAACGGTTGAGAACGTGGTTCTTCAGGCTAAAGAAGCAAAAGTAATTACTTCTGCCGATGAAGATATCGACGAATTAATGAAAGAATTGATTGCAAGTCATACTATTGGTTAACCTAAATTTTGAGAAAAATGAACAGCGTATTTGTATATTGCGAAATAGAAGACGGACAAATTGCAGAGGTTAGCCAGGAGTTGTTAACCAAAGGCAAAGGTTTGGCCAACGAGTTAAAATGTAAACTTGAAGCAATTGCCATTGGCCATAAACTCGATAACATTGGTAAAGACATTTTCCCTTATGGCGTAGATGTATTATATATTGCCGACGATAAGCGACTGGCTCCTTATTCAACTTTGCCACACACTTCAATCGTAGTTAAGTTATTTCACGAACAAAAACCACAAATTGCATTGATGGGTGCTTCATCTATCGGCCGCGATTTGGGTCCGCGCGTTTCTTCGGCATTGCACAGCGGTTTAACTGCCGACTGTACCAGCCTGGTAATTGGCGATCACGAAGATAAAAAAGCAGGTAAGGTATATGAGAACCTGTTGTACCAGATTCGTCCTGCTTTTGGCGGAAACATTATTGCCACCATTATTAATCCGGATCATCGTCCGCAAATGGCTACCGTTCGCGAAGGTGTCATGAAAAAAGAGATTTACGATGCCGCATACAAGGGCGAAACCGTAAAGCTCGATGTTTCGAAATATGTTACCGACACTGATTTTGTTTGCGAAATCATCGAACGTGTAATGGAAAAAAGCAAGGTAAACATCAAAGCTGCTCCAATTATTGTTTCGGGTGGTTATGGTGTAGGTTCGAAAGATAATTTCAATCTTCTTTTTGAATTGGCCGAAGTTTTAGGCGGCGAAGTTGGTGCATCGCGCGCTGCTGTTGACGCCGGTTATGTTGAACACGAACGCCAGATCGGACAGACCGGAACAACCGTTCGCCCGAAACTATATATTGCCTGTGGTATTTCAGGCCAGATTCAGCACCGCGCTGGCATGGAAGAATCGGCACAGATCATCGCAATCAATACCGATCCCGAAGCTCCGATCAATTCAATTGCAGATTACGTGATCACAGGTGACGTTGCCGAGATTCTGCCTAAGATGATCAAATACTATAAAGCGAATACCAAGTAATCTTTCAACCGAAAAATTTAAATAAGATGGCTAATTTTTATAATGACAATAAAGACTTGAAATTCCACTTGTCCCATCCGTTGATGGAAAAAATTGTTCGGCTGAAGGAACGGAATTTCGAAGAGAAGAAAAAATATGACTATGCTCCAATGGATTACGAGGATGCGTTTGACAGCTTCGATAAAGTATTGGAAGTAGTAGGCGAGATTTGCGGTGACATTGTAGGCCCGAATGCTGAGAGTATTGATGCTGAAGGTCCAAAGGTAGTTGACGGTCATGTTGTATATGCCCGCGGAACTCAGGAAAACATCGACGCTTTGCGTAAAGCTGGTTTGATGGGTATGTCGTTGCCACGTCGTTTCAACGGACTTAATTTCCCGATTGTGCCTTACATTATGGCCGCCGATATTGTTTCGCGTGCTGATGCAGGGTTTGTTAACATTTGGGGGCTTCAGGATTGTGCTGAAACAATCAACGAGTTTGCTTCAGAAGAGCAAAAAGAAAGGTTCCTGACTCGCGTTTGCGCTGGTGAAACTATGGCAATGGACTTAACCGAGCCTGATGCCGGTTCCGATTTGCAGGCCGTTCAGTTAAAAGCTACCTGGGATGAAAAGAAGGGCGTTTGGATGTTGAATGGAGTGAAACGTTTCATCACCAACGGAGATGGAGATATCTCGCTTGTTTTGGCCCGTTCTGAGGCTGGAACGAAAGATGGCAGAGGCTTGTCTATGTTCATTTACGACAAGCGCAATGGTGGAGTAACTGTTCGTCGTATCGAGCACAAAATGGGTATTATTGGATCTCCAACCTGCGAGTTGGTTTTTAAAGACGCTCCGGGCGAATTGGTTGGCGACCGTAAAATGGGGTTGATCAAATATGTAATGGCATTAATGAATGGCGCTCGTTTGGGTATTGCTGCACAGTCGGTTGGCGTTTCTGAGTCGGCCTATCGCGAGGCGCTAGCTTATGCAAAAGAACGCATGCAATTTGGAAAAGCAATTATCAAGTTTCCAGCTGTGTACGAAATGATCACTACAATGAAGGCTAAGCTCGATGCTTCGCGGACTATTTTATATGAAACAGCTCGTTTTGTTGATATTTATAAAACCTACATGCACATCTCGGAAGAACGTGCTCTGGATAAAGATGAAAGAAACGAACTGAAGAAATACCAGAAACTGGCCGACATTTATACACCGTTGGCAAAAGGCCTTTCCAGTGAATTCTGTAATCAGTTGGCTTACGACGCTGTTCAGATTCATGGAGGTTCAGGTTTCATGAAAGATTATCCGGTTGAACGTATATACCGCGATGCTCGTATTACTTCAATCTATGAAGGAACAACGCAGTTGCAGGTTGTTGCTGCAATTCGTGGAGTTACCACAGGCGGATATTTGGCTCAGATTCGTGAATACGAGTCTCAAAAGCTCACACACGAGTTAGAGTACATGCGGAGAACATTAATTATCTTGACTGATGATTATGAACAAGCTGTTGCGAAAGTAGTTGATAGCAATGATAATGAGTTTATCGATTTCCATGCTCGTCGTTTAGTTGAAATGGCTGGTTATATCATTATGAGCTACCTGTTGGTTATTGACGCGAATAGAGATGCGGTCTATACCAAGTCGGCTAAAGTGTTTATTAAGCTTGCGAAATCGCTTGTAAAAGGCCATTCTGAGGTTATCAGAAGCTCGGTCGTAGAGGATATGGCTTCTTACAAAATCGAGTTTGAGTAGATCGTTGAGCATACTTTGAGCTTACTATATTTAAACCGGTTCGGAAAGGACCGGTTTTTTTATGTGCGTTAATGATGTTTTCATTGCTTTTAGTAATTCTTTTTTGCGCAGTTAGGGGTAAATTCATGGGGTATTAAGTCGCCATCTGTTTTCTTTAAGAAAAAAATTGCTCGTTAATGTTCATTGTGTCAATAAGATGCTTTTCTCTTAGGGGAAAATTCTGAAAAAACATTTCAAAAGATTTTGAGAAGAGGTAAAATAAGGTCTATATTTGCGGC
>DAOPZV010000241.1:0-2839 GCA_035353575.1 Prolixibacteraceae bacterium
TTCTGGGCAATTTTACGCCAGTGGAACTCTACGAGAAAATCATGGAAATTGTCGTAAGCCAGCAGCAAAAAGCGCAGGAGATTTACCGGAATATCTGGTCCGAAATGGCCAAGGAAAACATCTTTATGCTCGACGAAACACAGTTATCGCACGAGCAGGGTGTATTTGTGCGGAAATACTTCAACACGAAAGTACTTCCAAACATTATCCCGATCATGTTGAGCAAATCGATGAAATTCCCTTATTTACGCGACAAATCGGTTTACCTGGCTGTAAAACTTTCAAAAATAAAATCTCCGGAAAAGTATGCCTATGCTCTGATTCGGATTCCGAGCCGTTCCGTCTCCCGTTTTTTGGTACTTCCGGAGCAGGGAAATAAAAAATATATCATTATGGTCGATGACGTTATTCGCTTTTGCCTGAATGATATTTTCCCAATTTTCAACTACGACCATTTTGAAGCCTACACCATAAAAGTTACGCGAGACGCCGAACTCGATATCGACGACGACATTTCGAAAAGTTTCATGGAAAAGATTGAACTTAGCCTGAAAAAGCGAAAAATCGGTATTCCGGTCCGCTTGATTTACGATAGGGATATGCCGACCGATTTGCTTGAGTTCATCACAAAAAAAATGAAGCTTGAAGGTGAAGAAAAAACGGTAGCTGGCGGGCGCTACCATAACCATAAAGATTTCATGAATTTCCCCGAAATAGGGAAATCGAGGCACTATTATCAGCATTTGCCGCCAATTCCCCATAAGGATCTGGCCCCCCACCAAAGCATTCTGAAAAAATTGAGAAAAAAGGATATCCTGCTTCATTACCCTTATCAAAGTTTTTCTCACTTTATCGACCTTTTAAGAGAAGCGGCAATCGATCCTAAAATCACAGAAATCGGAATTACGATTTATCGGGTTTCTGAAACTTCAAAAGTGGTAAATGCGCTGCTCAATGCTATCCGAAACGGGAAAAAAGTAACCGTTGTCATTGAGCTGCAGGCTCGATTCGACGAGGAAGCCAACATTTTCTGGTCGAACAAACTTCAGGAAGAAGGCGCTTATGTTATCAATGGCATCCCCGGATTAAAAGTACACTGTAAGCTGGCGTGGATAAAACGAAGTGAGAAAAACGGTTTCAGAAACTATGCGTACATCGGAACCGGAAACTTTCATGAAGGCACTGCGCGAGTATATGCCGACAAAGGCTTGATGACTGCAGATCCGAAAATTGCTGACGAAGTGGCCAACATGTTTGAGTTTTTCAAGCACACCTATTATCATTTCAATTATAGCCAACTCATTATCAGTCCATTTTCGATGCGCAACTTCTTCATACATAAAATTGACCAGGAAATTGCCAACGCAAAAAAAGGCAAACCTGCCTACATGATTTTGAAGATGAACAGCCTGATTGACCCGGTAATGATTGATAAGCTTTACGAAGCCAGTCAGGCCGGTGTAAAAATACAGTTGATTGTGCGAGGCATATTCGGATTGAAAACAGATGATCCCAAACTAAGCAAGAACATTGAAGCCATAAGCATTGTAGATAAATATCTGGAGCACACCAGGGCTTTCTTGTTTGCAAATGGTGGAAAAGAAGACATTTACATTTCTTCGGCCGACTGGATGCCAAGAAACCTCGACCGACGCATTGAGGTTGCCTGCCCGATTTACTCTCCGGAAATTAAAATGGAGCTGAAAGAACTCTTGCGAATACAGCTTCGCGACAATACCAAAGCCCGAATTCTGGATAACGAGCTGACCAACAATTACAACAACCGAAACAACGGACAACGCTACCGCGCACAGGAAGATTACCATACCTACATCAAAAAAAGACACCAGAACATGATGAAAATTTATCACAACCCACGTTGTACGAAAAGCCGCGAATGCCTCAAATTCATTGAAGAAAAAGGATTTGAATTTGAAGTTGTAGATTACATTAAGAATGGAATTTCAGCAAAGGAGATTAAGGAATTCCTCTCAAAATCGGGACTTGCAGTAACTGACATCATCCGCACAAACGAAGATTTATACAAACAAGAATATAAAGGAAAAGAATTTTCGGAAGACGAGTGGATTCAGATTCTTGTCGAAAATACGAAATTGATTCAACGTCCGCTGGTAATTAAAGGTGCACATGCAGTTTTGGCCCGCCCTGCCGACGAGATTCTGAAGCTAATTTAAACGCGATTTAAACTCCCTGATTTCTTTCTGAAGCTCGACTTTTCGTTTCAATGCATTCGATAGTTGCAGCGCTTCTTTTATTGCTTTTTTGTCAAACGATTCGAGAACGATGTAAAACGTCCGTCTGCCTAAAAACACAGCCTTCAGATTGCGGTCGGCGTTATCGGCAATAAACTGGATCACTCCGTTGTCTTTGCCGTTTTTATAGCTTACCTTCTCCCAATGCAGGTTCATAAATTCGCTGTGGTGGTTATTCGGATCATCAAGCGAAACCGAGTCGGTTTTTGCCTGAAAAATACCATCGTAAACCCTGAGCCCTGTGTGGTTCAACCATTCACTGCCGTAATAATTGCTCGAAATGTAGAGGTCACCCCTCTCGTCCAAATGAACCTCGATAAACGACTGATTCCAGCGACGGTCAAACTTTTGCATTTTCGGAACATATTGCGTAAACCGGTCGAACTCGGTTTTTTCCTTATCGAATAAAGTTTCGAGCTGTGCGAGCTTGCTTTCCAGCAGATCAAGTTGCTGCTGTTTCCTGAATAATGCTTCTGAATTGATTTTATTGCTGAATTCTTTTGCCTTCGCTGCAAAATCAAAAGCTTTTGGGAACAATGACTGAACTGAATCCAGTTGTTGCAAAG
>DAOPZV010000241.1:2939-4884 GCA_035353575.1 Prolixibacteraceae bacterium
GCAAAATCAAAAGCTTTTGGGAACAATGACTGAACTGAATCCAGTTGTTGCAAAGCCGTTATAGTATCACCTTTTTGATAAAGGGAAGTCGCCAGAGCAAACTTTTCAGCAGCTCTCTCCTTTTCCGACTTTCCGCAGGCAAAAAGAATAACCGCAGCCAGCATTACTCCAACTATTTTAAAACTCCTCATTGTTTCGAACCTAAAAAAAACACTCTTTTGTACTTCAAAGAAAAAGATATTCCGCGAACGATGGAAACAAATTCGATAGTTTTTTTTAATGATGTGCATTATCAGCAGTTGCCAAACCAACCGATAATAGCGGCATGGCAAATAATTAATCCCGAAAACATTGGAAACATGATAAGGCTGGCCGACAATATCGGAGCGCCACAAGTATTCATTTTGGGAACAAATTTCCAGTTACGGATGACCTCAATAAAAAAGACCGCCGGGTTAAGTTTTGCAAATGTGAAGTTAAGTTTTGTCAGTCCAGAAGATTTTTTAGAACAACTGCCAGTTGATTACACTCTGGCAGCAATCGAGACCTGCCGGGATTCCCAAAACATTTTTCAATGTTCGTTGCCCGACAAAATTGCTTTCTTGCTCGGCAACGAGCGGCATGGGCTTCCGGAAGAAATTTTACAAAAGTGTTCGCTTAAAATTCACATACCAATGACTGGAAAATGCAAGTCGATGAATGTTTCACACGCACTGGGCACAGCCTTGTTCGAATGGCAGCGGCAAATGCTATTCTCGGGTCAGAATTCAGTTAACTGCCCTATTGTTGCCGAATAACTTTCTTTTTATTTATATTTAGCATTCCAATATCAATCTACCCAATGATAACCTTAACTCAACTCGAATACATTGTAGCCGTGGATACCTTCCGGCACTTTGGCAAGGCGGCCGAAAACTGCTTTATTACCCAGCCAACCCTGAGTATGCAAATAAAAAAACTGGAGGAAGACCTGGAAGTCATCATTTTCGACCGAAGCAAACAACCGCTTATTCCCACCGATGTAGGCCGCCGTATTATTGAACAGGCCCGCATCACGTTGCAGGAAGCGCAAAAGATAAACAACATCATAAAAGACCATAAAAACCTGATATCAGGCGAACTGAAAATCGGGATTATTCCAACTCTTGCGCCTTATCTTTTACCACTGTTTATAGGCAACTACAAGCGTAAATACCCAAACATAAATATTAAGGTTGAAGAACTAACCACACTCAACATTATCGACAGGCTTAACCGCGACCTGATTGATGTTGGCATCCTGGTAACGCCTCTCCACGAAGAGCGAATCAATGAAAAACCTTTATTTTACGAAGGCATGTTACTTTACCTGCACGACGAACATCCGTTGGCAGCTCAGCGGGAGATCAAAATAAAAGACATTGCAACTCCCGACATTTGGCTCCTTAGCGACGGTCATTGCTTCCGGGACCAGGTAATTAACCTCTGTTCATTCAATAATCCGGCAAACTCGTCGCTGCCATTCCATTTCGAAGCAGGTTCGCTCGAAACAATCATGAACATTATCGATAAAGAAGGCGGAATGACAATTATTCCTGAACTGGCAACCATTGGAATGAGCGAAGCACGCTTCGAACATGTACGCACATTTGCCGATAAAAATCCGCTGCGCGAAGTCAGTTTGGTTTACTCAAGGCACTTTTCCAAGTATAAACTCATCGATCTGCTAGGCCGGGAGATTATTGATTCGATGCCTGAAAAGCTGCTGCAAAAGAACCGCGGAACAATTGTAGAATGGCGATAAAAAAAAAATTTCAGCATCTATTTGTAGTTTCAGAAAACTTATTTTTCTTTGCAGCGCCAAAATAAAAACGCAGTGGCTAAACGAAGCCTCCTGAATTTTGGTAAAAATTCCTGAAAAAATTTGGAGACTAAAAAAAATGACTTATTTTTGCAGTCCCAAAAT
>DAOPZV010000242.1:0-4853 GCA_035353575.1 Prolixibacteraceae bacterium
ATTGTCGGAGCAGCTGTGGTTGCTACACACACATCTTCGGGAACCACTTACAAAACGGTAACCAATGCGGAAGGTCGTTATAACCTTAACGGTATGCGTGTAGGTGGACCTTATTCCGTAGTAATTACTTATGTTGGAAAGGGTAAAAGCACAACTAACAACATTACGTTGAGCCTGGGTGAAAACTATGCCTTGAATGTGGTACTCTCTGAAGAATCATCAACATTGGATGAAATTGTAGTTACTGCTGCACGTACTAAATTTACTACTGAGAGAACCGGTGCAGTTACGAATATTACAAACACCCAAATAGCCAGTTTGCCCACAGTAAGCCGCAGTATTATTGATATTACCCGCCTTTCTCCGTATGGAGGTAACGGTATGAGTTTTGCTGGTGCCGATGGTCGGACGGCTAACTTTACAGTGGATGGGGCTAATTTTAATAATAACTTCGGTTTGAGTGACAGACTTCCCGGCGGAGGCAACCCGATTTCTATTGAAGCTATTGAAGAACTGCAGGTTGTAATCGCCCCATACGATGTTCGTCAAACAAATTTTATAGGCGGTGGTGTAAATGCTATCACCAGATCCGGTACAAACACCTTCAAAGGCAGCGCTTACGCTTTTCATAGAAATGAAAACTTACGCGGTGATGCTGTAGGAGGCAAACAAATTTCGGGAGCACGGGATAGAGACCGCAATACAACATACGGTTTTTCTTTAGGCGGTCCAATTATCAAAAACAAACTTTTCTTCTTTGTAAATGGTGAAATGGCTAAAACCCCAACAATTGCTAATCGTTGGAGACCGTCAACAAATGGTGTTGCTGATGCAAACAATTTCATTTCACGCACTACAGAAAGTGATCTTCAGAAGGTTTCTGATTACGTAAAAACTAAATATGGATATGAAACCGGATCTTATACCGATTTTCCTGCTGATGAAAGCAATTACAAACTACTTGCCCGTTTGGATTGGAATATTTCAAACCAACATCGTCTGGCTTTGCGTTATAACTACACAAAAAATCTTTCGTGGATAGCTCCTAATGCTACTTCTATGGATGGGGGTACCCGTGTATCTGAGGCCAGAATGTCACAAGCATCCATGGCTTTTGCAAACTCGATGTATTCCTTGGAAAACCTCGTTCATTCATATTCCTTGGACCTTAACAGCCGTTTGACGGATAAATTATCTAACCAATTACTGGCAACATTCTCAAAACTGGATGATATTCGCGGAACGAATTCAACAGAATTTCCTTTCATTGATATTTTGAAAGACGGACAAGCATATATGTCTCTGGGATATGAACTTTTTACCTGGAATAATGGTGTTCACAATAATGTATGGAATGTTAAGGATGAGTTGACTTATTATACCGGAAATCACAAAATTGTGGGAGGTGTCGCCTATGAATATAAAATGGCAGATAATGCCTATATGCGTAATGGAACCGGTTATTATCGCTATAAAAGTCTTGACAACTTCTTAAATGAAGGAGTACCTGAGATTGTAAACCTGACTTATGGCTATGATGGAGAAAGCAATCCTGCAGCACGCGTAAGAACCAGTAAACTCGGAATATACGGCCAGGACGACTGGAGTGTTGCTGATAATTTCAAACTATCTTATGGACTTCGTATCGATGGACTTTTCTTCAATAATAATGATCTGATAACAAACAATGCTATTCTCGCTCTAGATTATTCCGGTCGGAATATCGATACCGGAAAATGGCCATCAGCAAGTCTTATATTTTCTCCCAGAGTTGGTTTTGTATGGGACACATTTGGCGATAAGAGCCTGAAAGTTCGTGGAGGTACAGGTCTTTTCTCTGGAAATTTACCACTGGTATTCTTTACCAATATGCCAACCAACGGCGGAATGGTACAATATCAGGCACAAATAAATGCTGCTGAAGCTACAAAGAGAGGTTTCTCAATGGATACATTTACGGGTGGATTAGTGACTGACGCCAACGGTAAGCCTACAATTTCTGCATTATACGACAAGTTAGCATCCCTGGGCTATCCTACAACCATTTCACCTGAAGACGGAACTGTTCCTTCAGCTATCGCAGCTGTAGATCCAAAATTTAAAATGCCACAAGTATGGAAAACGTCGCTTGCTGTTGACTATGCATTCAAAACATCTTTCCCATTATCTGTAACGGTTGAAGGTATCTTCAACAAAACAATCAACGGTGTTTCTATGACAGACTGGAGTATTCCAACTGTAGGTGGTTTTGCCCGTTTCAACGGTGTTGACAATCGTCCGATTTATCCAGTTGGTTATCGTACAGGTCCAAAAGCGTTCATTCTGGAAAATACAAGCCGCGGTTATGGTTGGTCGGGCAATGTTACGTTCAATGCTCAACCAACAAAATGGCTTAGCATGATGGCCGCCTACACACATACAGTTGCCAAAGATGTTACCGGAATGCCCGGCTCTAATGCTGAATCTGCATTTACATACGTACCTACAGTTGAAGGACCTAACCACATAAAATTGCACAATTCTCAGTATAACACCCCTGATCGTATAGTAGCTTCACTTACTGCTCACGACAAAGGCGGTAATCACTATAGCATAATATATGAAGGATGGCTCGGTGGAGCAAACTACTCCTATATGACTGTTAATGATATCAATGGTGACGGTTATAACTACGATGCAGTCTATGTGCCAACAGATGAGGATGTTACGAATGGTCAATTCCGTTTTGTTTCAGAAAGTGACAAAACACGTTTTATGGACTATGTTCATGCCAATGATTATTTGAAAAACCAACAAGGCAAGTATGCGGAAGCCTATAGTGTTTACTCTCCCTGGGTAAATCGCATCGACTTTGGCTACAAACATGATTTTGCTCTTAATTCAGGAAAAAACAAACAATTAGTACAACTTAGCTTAGATGTTAAAAACGTAATGAATATGTTCAACTCCAACTGGGGTGTAGCCAAATATCTGAATCCTGAAATTGGTTCGGAAGCTCGCATCCTCAAATATGAAGGTGTTGATGCCGGTGGATTTGCAACATTCTCAACGCCTGCTTCTATTAAGGGTAATACACAAACATTCACTCCAAGCTACTCTTTGGGTCAATGCTGGTATGCATCAATTGGTATCAAGTATATGTTCAACTAATTAAAACTTAGAAAAAATGAAAATTAAATATTTATTTCCGATATTCTTCGCAGCTTTAGCCTTCATGACAAGTTGCAACGAAGAAGAAACAATGACGTTGCTGGATGAAATTCAAGTATCGTCTTCGTACGTAGCTATCCCGGATTCTACAGGCGGTTCCAAGACTGTTACTATAACGTCAAAGCAAGACTGGGCTGTTGATACTGCTGCTTTAAGTAAAAGTAAAGTTAAATGGTTAACAATCTCAAAAATTTCCGGAAATGCCGGTGAATCTGAAATTACATTCACTGCACCATCTACATTGAATGGTCGTTCTGCTGAAGTTTTAATTAAAAGTGGTGGTGTAACTCAGAGGATTAATATTATCCAGGGCTTGCCAAAAATTTCAACTGCCACATGTGCTCAGGTAATTGCCGGACCGGACAGCAAAACCTATCAGGTTACCGGAGTTTGTACGTCAATTGCCAACACAGTTTACGGCAATTGGTATTTGAAGGATGCAACTGGTACTATTTATATATATGGTACTCTTGACGCAAAGGGGGCTACGCAAAAATTTTCAAGTTTAGGAATTGAAGTGGGTGATGAAGTTACTGTCCAGGGACCAAAAACAACTTATGGTAGTGTTATAGAATTAGTAAACGTAACTGTTGTTAAAATCAATAAGTCACTTATAAAAGTTGACTCTGTTAAAAATGCTGCTCTTCCACTTGAAGGTGGTGAAATTACAACATACCTTACCTGCAAAGGGCAGGGCGTATCGGTAGTTATTCCGGATGATGCGAAGTCCTGGTTGTCAATTTCTTCTATCCAATCGGCAGGTACAAAAACTGTCATGAAATTCATAGCAACATCAAATACAGGAGGAGACCGGGGAACTACACTCACATTCCGCACCACCGATGGAACTAAAGACTATACTTCACAAACAGCTCTGAGTCAAAAAGGAGCAATTGTGACGGCAACTGTGGCAGATTTTATCGCAGCAGCAAACAAAACAACGCAATATCGTTTGAAGGGTGTAATTACAAGTATTGCCGATGCATCAAAAGGAAGATTTTATCTGAAAGATTTTTCAGGTGAAGTTTATGTCTATAATATGTCTGGTTTCCAGAGTTTAGGACTGAAAGCGGGTGATATAGTTACACTTCTTGGAAAGTACGATGTATATAATGGAACACACGAACTCGTTAGTGCAACTTTGGAAAGCAAGATTTCCGTAACCCCAACTACCATTGCGGATGTGCTGACAAAACCTGACGACACGGCTACTTACTATATGATAACTGGTGAAATTACATCAGTTGCCAATCCGACATACGGTAATCTTTATTTGAAAGATGGCGCCAGTGAAATTTACGTGTATGGCTGTTATCCTGGTTATGGCGCTACAGGCGAATTTAGAAAAAACTTGTTGTCTTCTAAAGGTATTAAAGTTGGTGATAGATTAACCGTTATTGGAACGAAGACCACGTATCAAGGAACCGTTCAATTAGCAAACGGTATTTATTTCAGCCACGTAAGTGTACCATAAGTTTAAAAAAACTATTTACTTTCACAAAACCGCTTCCTGCCCGAAGCGGTTTTTTTATTTTACACAGACAAATTTGATACGAATTTCATTACCTTTGTACAAAAATAATAAATATATGCATACCGAACTCCAACTCATACTTACCCCCGAACAAGCCGAAAAAAAGGAA
>DAOPZV010000243.1:0-4831 GCA_035353575.1 Prolixibacteraceae bacterium
TCGTTCATAATGTCGAGCTGATTTTCCATCATGGTGCCGCCAAAAGCCAGGCCATATCCCCATTTGGGCATGAGGTAAGGTTTGCCGGTGATGGTGGTGTACTGGTTGATGATCTCGGGTAACGAATTGCCAAGCATCAGGTAAAAATCAACCGATCCGTCGGTGTTGTAGATTAACAGTTTGTTCTTCTGAAAACGCCCGAAATCGAAATAGTTTTTTGCTGTGGTATTATTAAAAACGCCCCAGCCGCCAGTGCTCATCATAAAAGGCATCGGGATTTCGGTCTTTTGGTAAGTGGCCCACATGCGCAAAGCCGTTCCGCGGTGCTGAATGTTGCTCCGGCTGGTGTTTCCGCCGCCATACAGCCGCTCGTCGTCATTCAGCGAAAACTCAAGCACACGGCTTTTCGATACGTCGCCAACTTCATCCAGCTCTTTGTTCTCGGCCGGACCTTTGTTCGAGCCAATGATTTCCGCGCCAGTCTTCGGTTTCCCGAAATACGTATTCAGCGAACTCGCCAGTTCGGTACACAAACTGTTTTTTGGATCGATTACTGAAATGCGGTCAATCACGGTTTTTCCTTTTGAGTCGGTTACCGAAATTTCACCGGTTTTCGGATTTACTTCGAGCTGATAATTTGCCGTGGCAATTACCTGTTTTCCTTTCTCGGTTTTCAGTCTGGCCTCAGGCGCCTTCCAGTCGGTTTTCAGGATTCCGTAGCGTTCCATCAGGGTTTCAGGAAACCGATTGTCAGCCGAAACCCGGACGCGAAAAATATGATCGGAACAAGCCTGAATGCGGACAGTAGCTTTGTTGTCGAGTTGAATATTGAAAAGTTTTTCTCCTGACTGTGCAAATGATGCAAAAAAGAACAAACTGAAAAGCAGGGAAGATGCAAGGCTTTTAGTCAGGAACTTAAATTTTGAAGTCATGATTTTGTTTTTGTTGAATTATCAATACATAATGAAAAAAAAGAGTCCTGGTACTAAAATTCGCAGTTCAGGAATACCCGGGAAAGAGTTGATGCCGTAATTTTCAGGCTAAAGTTCTGACTTTTCTTTACCGGGAAAATTCTGCGAGAACCAAGACTGAGGTTCATTTCAGTTTACGGTACTTCAGCCCGAACAAGTTTGTTTTTTTATCAGGTCGTTGCCTGCAAATGAGTTGGAGAAAAATAACAGAATCTCAAGCAAAACCGAAAATGCTTGTTTTTGAAGATGCTTCATGTCTATTTAATTCAGTTGGTTGATGTCGTTAAAGTTTCAAGCCGTTTAGCTTTTTAGTAAAACAATGATTTAAACGTTTTACTTGCCAATAACCCTTGGTTGGGATACGAAATTTATTCATTTAGCACGAAGTTTCCCGAGAACTTTACAATGCCTCGATCTTAAATAGAAAATCTCATTTTGCTACCATTCAATTCTGAAAAGCCTTGTTGAATAAGGTCTTAATCAAAAAGAACAATTTATTTCCCGAGTGAATATTTGATTAGCTGAAGAGGCCCGGCCAATCCCGAAATATCGAGTCTGGAAGTTTCTTTTACCCCCACATGAGAAGTCCAGATGCCATTCAAATGCCCGGTTTCTCTGATGTCTCCTATTAAACGGTTCCTGTTTGTTGTTGCAACGGTTACTTCCAAATGGTTATGTTCTTTCAGCAAGCCGTTAACCGGAATTACTGTACCTGAAGTCCAGATATTCCGAAGAAAGTGATTATTCAATTTCACTTCCCCGGTGGCCCTAAAAACGCCAAAATCAAGGTAAACCGGGCTGTCGCCATTAAAATATTCAGGCGAAACATCAAAATCGATAATGTACCTGGCTTCACCTGAAAAGTATTTAATTTTGTTCGAATCGAATTCTGTCAATGATTTCAGATTTGAAATTTTGACTGGTTCAATGGTATCCCTGTTAATCGGGGTAAATTCTATACTTCCGTTGAAATCAGCGATGGGATAAATTTTAGGAGATATGGCTTTAAACGACATTTTTTCTCCTGAATCGGTGGTAATTTGGTAATTTCCTCCTATACGACCAACCAATGACCAGTGACTCTTTTCATTTTTCACTTCCGGCATAACATCGGAAAAAAAAGTCTCTTTCTGCGCTGGAAAAATTTGATTTCCATCTAATTCAACCTTTGTAATGTGACTTTTCTGATTCCTTTTATTGAACACGAAAAACAGCGATTCGTTAGCTTCAAAGTGAACCGGAATACGAACTTTCCCATTGTTTTGTGTGTAAATAAACTGACTTTTACTTTCACCGGTCATCGGGTTCCATATTTCAGGGCTTTTATCTCCAACAGTGAAACTACACTCAAAATTCAACGGTCGTTTATGCTGGTTAACAACAAAGAAAACATCCTCGTCTCCAGTGGTTTTATGAATTGATAATACCTCAAGCGAATCGGGCAGTGTAGTTGAAAAAGCAGGTTCAACGTTCAAATTCTTCAATATTTCGTTTATTGATGTTCCCCACCACACCGTTCCTTTACCGTACTGGCTTTTCCCGCTTTTATAATCCTGCCAAAGTTTCGACGTCAGTTCCTCAAAATTTTTCAGTTTTTCGGTTTTGTCTTTCAACGACAGCATATTCTGAGGCTTCTTGCCATAAACAGCAGCACCATCACGAACCAATCTTTCAATTTCAGTTAAAGTAGAATAATTTATAAAACGGATATCCGGCAATGCCAGTACTGAAAACGTAACGCCATTCGGGAATGTTATTTTACCGTCATTAACAACTGCCTTCTGAAGCAAATCAAGATTGCACGGGATGGCATGAATACCCTTTGGAATATGGCTAAGCAACTCTGTATTTAAATCGTGGGGCCATTCATCTCCCACGAAATAAAGGATATCTGCCGGGATTATTCCTTTTTGAAGCGCATACTGAATGCGCGCCTGATAATCGAGCCAACCAACGGAATAATTCCACCAGGGGGTATTTCGGTTAAAATGAGAGCCAAAACAAAACAAAGTCATACCTGGTTTTTGATCATTGGGTTGATGTACATAACTGTGGAGTATCATTTGATTGATACCGGAGCAGTAGGCCCTGTCGCCATATAACTTATAATCAGCCGGGGTTTCGCTGTGGCGGCAAAGCGTTGTAAACGCTTCAGCAGCCAACACCGGCTTGTTATATAAACTTGACAATGACACCAATGTGTTTAAACTATTGATTTCTAAGGGCGAATAGGTAATAAGTCCGTCTTTTTCCACTGTCCAGAATTCAGTCATTGGCAAGTCGATATAACTATTTGTTTTCAAAACATCCAATGGTAGATATGTTTTCCCGCCATAAATTACCTCGGCATGCATCTCCAGATGGTTTTTGTGGCAAAGTTTCGTGAAATGCAGGTAATAATTTTCCTCAATCATTTCAGCAATCGTTCTTCTGAAGTCGTACAGAAAGGCATCAGACATTTCCTGGCTTTCAACAATATCGCCACACAATACCGGCAACCAATCCATTAACTTATATCCCCTGCGTTTTTCAAATTCATCGGGCATTCTCGCAGTCCAGTTCTGATAATTACATTCCCAACTATCAATCAACAGAAATTTGAAGGTATTTCCATTTAGTCCATTTGAATGTTCAACTAACTTTTGAGGAAAATTTGCAAAATGCTGATTTATAGCAGTAGTATCCATTTTGTCGCACTCCAGACCTCTTCCCGCCATAGTTGAAGGGGTATTTACAACACCTGTGGTTGTGTAGCCAAAACGAAGGATTGTCCAATACCCGTCGGGCAAGTCTATATCAATCATTCCGTCTCGATCTATTTTGTCGGTAAGATTGACCACTTCAGTGTTTTTCTTGATTGCATCACCAACCATTCTATCTTTTTTCTCTTCCAGTTGTTCCAAATCCATAATAGTTGCTGAAAGAGTTTTTTCAAACACATGAGGTATTTCGGGTGCAAATCCCGGCTGATCATTGTTCCCTAACAATTCGATATGCGACAGCAGATATTTATCTTCTGTCCATGAACCATTTGGGTGCCCGTTCAGAATTAATTTAAAATATCTGGCTTTCGTTTCGGGAATTTTAACAATGGCAGTATCGTTACTACAAGGCACATTAAGCTGGCTTAGCAGCCTGTAATTTTTCTTATCATTTGTTGCATACATCAAAGAGTACTGATGAAATGAATTTTGGTCGCTTGGTGAAATCCCTCCCTTTAATCCCTGAAAAAACAGAATTTTGTCTGCGGTGAATTCTGAATCAAACGAAAATTCAATCGAATCTCCTTTTTGCATTTCAAAAATTGTAGAAAGAGCTATTTTTTGTTCCGTATTAAGGACCATTTCAGGATGGGATGCCTGAAATGAGTTCATCTTTAGCCCTTTATTTCTGTAGGCGACAACTGCAACATCATTATAAAAACCGTTAATGCAAAAAGGCTTGTCCAGCTTTATTTTCCCCTTGGTACCCGGCGTTATAATTGTTTTAGTGAAAACAAATTTTTTCATCGACATTTCGGGAGTAATCCACGGGCCTCCACTTTCGCTCCACCCATCGCAGTTATGCACACCAATGGTAATACCCAGTCTTTTAGCCTCATGCAAAGCCCATTCAAACATATCATACCACTCGTTTGTGACGAACTTCACTTTTTTAACCTGAAAGTCCTTCGCCGGCAACCGGCCTGCATTTTGTGAGAATCCAAGGTTGAATATGGTAGTCTGGGTGATCCCTTGCTGTTTCATCGACTCTAAATCTTTGGTAATGCCTTCTTTTGATATCATTCCATCTACCCAGTGCCACCATGTGTGTACCCGGCTGTTACTCACTGGCTGAGCAAACTTACCCCGATTAAGGTT
>DAOPZV010000244.1:0-1998 GCA_035353575.1 Prolixibacteraceae bacterium
ATTGATGCGAATGGGAATAATTTCAAGTTCAAATTAGTTATTCGTTATTCAATTTGTTGTTTCAGTATCGGGTAAATTTTTCTATTTTTCAGAAACTTAAACGAACTGATCATGAGAAAACGGGATGAAGAGAATTTATCCTGACTACTACCCTTTCTGGAATCGTGTTGGGACTTGCTGCAAAAGGAATTTATACACCAAATACTGTTGATTCTGAGACAGGAAAACGCATTGGGATTATTAGGCTTGACACCTCGCACAGCACTGCTTTTACCAAGGCTTCAAAATACAATGTAACCATCCAAATTCATACCGGTTTACAGGCGGGCGATGGAAATTACATCCAAAATTCGAATCCGGCTTTGCTGGCCAATCTTTTTCTGAAATACCGGAACGTGAAATTCATCCTTTTCCACGGAGGCTACCCATATGGCGGCGAATTTGGCAGTCTGGCCAAGAATTTCAGGAATGTTTACCTTGACCTGTGCTGGCTGTACATCATTTCTCCATCATACGCTGAGCTGTATCTGAATGAATGGCTTGAAACTGTTCCGGCAAATAAAATCATGGCATTTGGCGGCGATTATGAAAATGTGGAAAACATATACGGCCACCTTCTTTTTGCAAAAGAAGTGATCGGGAACATGCTGATCGAAAAAGTGAAAAGCCGTTACTTTTCTGAAGATGAAGCACTAAAAATTGCCCGCATGATTTTGTACGACAATGCCATAAACTTATTTAAACTGAAACACTGAACCGAATGAATAACCCAACGAAAATCGGCACTTATCGCTATCGCATTCTGGCCCTGGTGTTTATGGCCACAACTATTAATTACTTCGATCGCAGTATTTTGGGTGTGATGGCTCCTACCCTTCAGAAGCTCTTTGCGTGGACCAACAAAGATTACGCAGCCATCATGGTCTCGTTTAAAATTGCCTACGGAATTGGCTTGCTGTTTATGGGCGGCATCATCGATAAAATGGGAACGAAGATTGGGTACTCAATATCCATTGCAATATGGAGCGTTTTCGGAATGTTGCATGCCGCAGTGCGTCCGGCTTTCGGACTGATTGGTTTTATCCTTGCCCGCTTTGGTTTGGGCATTGGCGAATCGGGTAATTTTCCGGCAGCAATTAAAACCGTGGCCGAATGGTTCCCGAAGAAAGATCGCGCTTTTGCCACCGGAATTTTCGATGCCTCAACCAGTGTTGGCGCTATTTTAGCGCCATTTATTGTGGCAGCGGTAGTTTCAAAAGATGGCAATAACTGGCAAATTCCGTTTCTTTTCACAGGCTTTTTAAGTGCAATCTGGGTTTTCCTCTGGATTAAAACTTACCAAAAACCTGAAGATCACCCCAAACTATCGAAAGCTGAGCTGGAATACATCAACAGCGATTCGATAGAAGAAAATACCGAAACTATTCCGTGGATGAAATTGCTACCCAAACGCGAAACCTGGGCCTTTTCGATTACCACAATTACCGATGCTGTCTGGTGGTTTTACCTGTTTTGGGGCGCCAAATTCCTGTCAGAGCAATTTGGTGTTGATATCGATGGTATGGGTCTGCCCTTCCTGATCATCTTTCTTTTAGCCGACGCAGGCAGCCTGCTGGGTGGTTATGCTTCAGGAGCCCTTATCAAAAAAGGATGGAGCATTAACATGGCCCGAAAAATAACGATGTTGGTTTGCGCCATTATCATTTTACCGGTAAGCTTTGTACCCATAATAACCAACAAATGGCTGGCTGTTTTCCTGATTGGATTGGGAGCGGCGGGTCATCAATCCTGGTCGATTAATGGTTACACGCTGGCTTCAGATGTTTTCCCCAAAAAAGCAACTGCTTCAGTGATCGGGATCGGTAAAATGATTGGCGTTGCTGTTGCTGTAATTGCCGATATCTCGCTCGGCGCAGTGCTCGATTCGGCCAACAATTCAGGCTACTTCTGGGCATTTGTTATTGCCGGACTTTCGTACATCACGATCCTGCTTTTCGT
>DAOPZV010000244.1:2098-4797 GCA_035353575.1 Prolixibacteraceae bacterium
GTTCAGGAAGACATCAACTGGAGCGTAGTTACCGCTTTTCACCTCGACGAATACATTGGCGTTTCTGACGTACATCCCGCCTCGTTCCGAAAATACCTGAAAGAACGGTTCGTCAATTTGGTGAACCTGAAAGAATTTAACTACGTGAATGGCGACACCGGAAATCCGGAGGAAGAGTGCGCCCGACTTGGAAAAATTATAGCACAACATCCGATAGATGTGGCTTTTGTTGGCATTGGCGAGAATAGTCACCTGGCATTCAACGACCCGCCAGCCGACTTCGAAACAGAGCAAGCTTACCTGGCAGTGAACCTCGACGAAGCCTGTCGCCGCCAGCAAATGGGCGAAGGCTGGTTTGCCACCTTCGACGATGTGCCGCAACAGGCCATCAGCATGGGAATACGCCAGATTATGAAATCGAAAGCCATTATTTGCAGTGTACCCGACGAGCGCAAAGCATGGGCAGTAAAACATACAGTGAATGGCCCGGTAACTAATCGGATTCCAGCTTCTATTATGCAGCAACATTCTGCAACATGGATGTTCTTAGATACCGCCTCTGCTTCAATGTTGTAGAAAAGAAATGTACAGGATTCGATCTGTGCAGATTGAATCCTGTTTTTTTATCAATATTTCACCTGATGCCTTCCACTTCCAACTGCCACCAAACTTTCGCTATTTCCCGAAACTTTAATATTCTTCCCGTCCAGTTGATAGTTATTAACTCCCGACGGAATAACAACCTGGGCATCAACACCAACCGGAACCGTGAGGTTTATCCCCATGTTTTTCCCGTTCAATTGCCAGTCAACCTCCAGTTTTCCGTAGGGCGTTTCTTTCCAGGTTTTAGCCCACGTTACGCCTTGCGGCACTTGCGGTTGAATAACTACTTTTCGGTAGCCGGGAATGTTTTCGTCGGGACGAATTCCGCCAACAGCCTGGTAAAACCACGAACCAATGCCATTGTAACAGTTGTGAATGCGGCTACGTTCGCCATTCCAATGCTCCCAGGTTGTTGTTGCCCCGTTTTCGAGCATATACAAATAGCTGGGGTAATCTTTCTTTTTCAGCATCGAGTACATTAAATCAACGGCATGGTTTTTAACAGCCCATTCAGTCAGTACCGGAATGCCAACCAGTCCTGTGGCTATATGGCCAGCGCGATTTTCAGTTTCGTTCACTAAACTTTGGGTAACAGAGGTTATAAGGTTTTCAGGTACAACTCCTGAAATCATCGGATAGGCCAAGTCGATTTGAGTTGCCGTGGCATAGGTATTTTTAGCTGAATCAAAAAAGTGCTGATGAATCTTTTGCTGCAATTCCGACTTTCGGCGTGCGTACAGGAGAGCATCGTCAGTTTTGCCGAGCACCTGCGCAATTTTCTGCATATTGTCAAGACAAACCGCTACAAAGCAGTTGTTTACCAGACCAACCGAGGCTTCAGCTTTCTGGTCGATTCCGGTAGGTGTAGCCCAGTCGCCCAGGTACCACCCCCGATAATCGGTATCGGGCCAGCCTTTCAGCAAACCATCAGCCGAATAGGCATCTACATAACCCAACCATTTTTGCATTACAGGATAGTATTTTTCAAGAACGGAAACATCGCCGTAATTCAGGTAAGTTTTCCACGAAGCCGTGATGATAAAACCACACCAATAAGGTCCGCCACCAGCCTTGTATGGATTGGGAGCTGTATGTGGCATCCCGCCATCTTCACGGACACAGTCGGCCCAGGCCTGAAGCCAGTTCGCATACAACGGGTTCAGGTTAAACATCGTTTGTGCTGTTAATGTCGATGCGTTTCCATCGCCGCCATAACCCAAACGTTCAACCGTGGGGCAATCAACCAAATCGCCTCCAATACTCAAACACTGGAGCGTATAAAAAATCATGTCGTGAATCCGATTCAAGTCCGGATCTGAACACTGAAAGCCGGATGCCAACTCGAATCCAGTATGAATGAAATGACCTTTTATGTTTTCGGCCAATGGCGCTTCGTGTAGATTGCTGATGCGAATGTAGCGGTAGCCGTGGTAATTAAATTTATTGCGAAGTACTTCGCTACCGTCGCCCGAAGCAATGTACCAGTCAGTCTGTTTCTGAAAAGCAAATTTTCCGTTTTTATCCAGATGATCAGAATATTCCAAGGTTATTTTTTGTTCTTTTTCCAACTTCGGAAAACGAATTTCAGCATATCCGGTGAGCGTTTTGCCCATGTCAACCAAAAAAGTGTCGCGCCCGGTAGCTTTTACCGATATCGCCTGGATGGTTTCAAAAATGCGGTTTTGCTCTACCATTTGCGGGCTTACAGCGGCTTCGGGCACCGAAACTACAGTTGCAGGATTCCAGTTCCTGCCTTGTTTGTCACCGGTCTCCAAATCACTGCCAGCCATTGTTCCGTCCACTATTTCGCCGCCAAAATGATGTGGACGCCAATCACCATGCCGGGTATAGCTGCTTTTGCGGCCCAACCACGATGCATCAGTAAACAAAACGACCTCTCGTTGGGTTCCGTTCAGCATTTCCAATTGGGCCTTTACCAGCGGACCATCGTTGCTCACACCCGGCAAGCCAGCGGTGTACCAACCTGCACCCAGCCAAAGCATCAACTCGTTTTGCCCAACTTTTACCAGCGGTGAAATATCGTAGGTTAGCACCCACGAACGTTTATCGAATTGCGACACAGCCGGAGCCAATAC
>DAOPZV010000245.1:0-4788 GCA_035353575.1 Prolixibacteraceae bacterium
GCATTTCTTGCTATTTGAAAATAGTTCGTGTATTTTTGCCAGCCATTTTTAGATCGAAAAATCATGACCAAACCAATAGTTGTCAGCGGAATCCGGCCAACCGGAAACCTTCACCTCGGAAATTACTTCGGGGCTGTGCGTAGTTTCATCAAAATGCAGGAAGATTACAACTGCTATTTCTTCATTGCCGATATTCATTCACTCACCACGCACCCAACGCCCGTAAACCTTCAGGCCGGAGTGAAACAGGTACTTGCCGAGTATCTGGCTTGCGGAATCGACCCAGAGAAAGCCACGATTTTCATCCAGAGTGATGTTCCGGAAGTCTCTGAATTGTATGCTTTCCTGAATATGAACGCTTACCTGGGAGAACTGGAACGTACCACTTCCTTTAAGGAAAAAGCAAGAAAGAATCCTGAAAACGTAAATGCCGGTTTGCTAACCTATCCGGTACTAATGGCTGCCGATATCATTATTCACAAAGCAAAATTTGTTCCGGTAGGAAAAGATCAGGAGCAAAATCTTGAGATGGCCCGCAAGTTTGCCGGACGTTTCAATCGCATGTACAACTGCGAGTTATTTCCATTGCCACAGCCTTTTACGTTTGATGGCAAGGACATGATTAAAGTTCCGGGATTGGACGGAAGCGGCAAAATGGGCAAATCCGAAGGCAACGGTATTTTCCTGTATGAAGATCCGAAAGACATCCGCAAAAAAGTAATGCGCGCCGTAACCGACGCCGGCCCAACGGAGCCCAACAGCAAAAAAGCCGAGCCGGTGGAAAACCTGTTTACCTTGCTGAAAATCGTTTCGACACCCGAAATTGTAGCCCAGTTCGAAGCTTCGTACAACGATTGCAGCATCCGCTACGGCGATTTGAAAAAACAACTCGCCGAAGACATTGTAGCCTACACTTCGCCTATTCGCGAGCGCATTATCGAAATATTGAAAGACGAAGATTACCTGGCCAAAGTAGCCAAGCAAGGTTCCGAAAAAGCCCGTGAATCGGCTCAGAAAACGCTTCAGGAAGTAAAAGAGCTTATTGGCTTCCGCCGGTTGTTTTAAAACAAGGCAAAAATTAAAAAGAAAGCTAACCGAAAATCAATCAATTCCATATAGTATTCAAGCGAGGGTTTCATCGAAAGGTGAAACCCTTTCTTTTTCCATCAGCATATTCACCGGCCAAAATCCGGCATTCATCGGAAATCTTTATTTTACTCTTTCTGAAGTGCGTTTCTTTGTGCCGCCATTAATAAACAGTTAAGTTCGATTGTTCTCCGTAATTTTCAGGAGTGATTTGCAACCAATTGGTCAAAATTTCGCTCTTTATAAAATAATTGAACCAAACGACCGTCTGGTATTAAACAAACAACACGTTCAGAAAACAAAAAACATGAAACCTATTTGTACAATTTTACTGTTGCTAATTCTAGCAATTCCCGGTTTTGCCGAAATATCGGGATTGGTAACTCTAAGCGGTTACCTGAAAAACAAAGCTAACGGCGAGGCGCTTATTGGTGCCACAGTTTACATTCCGCAATTGAAAACCGGCGTAATTACCAATCCGTATGGCTTTTATTCCATTTCGGTACCCGCCGGAAGTTACACCGTGAATTATTCGTTTATCGGCTATCAAACACAATCGCCTTTTGTGAACCTGGCTTCAAGTAAACAGTTAAACCTGATGCTTGAAGAAGACACCAAACAAATTGACGAAGTGGTAGTTACCGGCGAAAAAAAGAACCGGAACGTGGAAAACCTGCAAATGAGTATGGAAAAAGTGCAGGTAAAAGTGCTGAAAAAACTACCGTCGTTTATGGGCGAAGTAGATGTGATTAAGAGCATTACATTGCTGCCCGGAATCCAGAATGGCGGCGAAGGAAGTTCGGGCCTGTATGTTCGTGGCGGCGGCCCCGACGAAAACCTGATGATTCTGGATGAAGCGCCGGTTTACAATGCGTCGCACCTGCTGGGCTTTTTCTCAGTATTTAATTCCGATGCCATTAACGACATTCAGGTTTACAAAGGCGGAATTCCGGCCGAATACGGAGGAAAAGCCTCGTCGGTGATCGATATTCGTATGAAAGACGGAAATTCGCAAAAATTGGGTGTGAGTGGTGGAATTGGTAATATTTCGAGCCGCTTAACGGTTGAAGGCCCCGTCATCAAGGACAAATGGAGCTTTATCGTTTCGGGCCGACGCACCTATGCCGATTACATTGGTCGTTTGGCTGGAGTAGAAGCCTTGAAGGAAAACAAATTATACTTCTACGACCTTAACCTGAAAACGAACATTCAGTTTAACCGAAACAACCGGCTTTACTTGTCGGCATACACAGGCAACGATTATTTCAAGGTTGGCGAATCGATATACATGCGCTGGGGAAACCTGACCTCGACGGCCCGCTGGAACCACCTGTTTACCGACAAATTGTTCTCGAACACTTCATTCATATTCTCGCGATACAACTACGCGCTGGGCGTACCGGGCAATGCCGCCGATTCGTTCGACTGGACATCACAAATTTCGGACTACAATTTCAAAGAAGATTTTTCGTGGTACCTCAATTCGAACAACAAGCTGACCATGGGCCTCAACCTGATTTACCATCACTTTGAACCCGGGCAAATCGATGCCAACCCAGGCTCGTATTTCTCCGACCTTAAACTGACCAATCATAATGCGCTCGACAACTCGCTTTATGTGTCGAACGAGCAAACCATTGGGTCAAAACTGACGTTGCGTTACGGACTTCGCTATTCGTATTTTCAGCAAATTGGCAAGGGAAAAGTGCGCGAATACCTCGATCCGAACCATCCAAATGAAAATGAAGTGATTGGCGAAACGGAATATGGTTCAGGAAAACTCGTGCCACCATCATACCACAACCTCGAACCACGCCTGGCCGTGAAATACATGCTCGATCCAGAAAGCTCGATAAAAGCTTCGTACAACCGAATGGCGCAAAACCTTCACCTGATTTCGAACACCAACTCGCCTACCCCGCTCGACATCTGGTTGCCCAGCGGAAAATATATCAAACCGTTGATCGCGAACCAGGTAGGACTAGGCTATTTCCGTAATTTCAAGAAAAATATGTACGAGACATCGGCCGAAGTCTATTACAAAAAAATGAGCAACGTGATCGATTACATCGACGGGGCCGAATTGTTCCTGAAAGAAAATATTGAGACCGAGCTGCTTCGCGGAAGCGGTTATGCCTACGGACTTGAGCTTTACGCCAAAAAGCAGGAAGGCCGCTTAACCGGATGGCTGAGTTACACGCTGGCCCGTTCGATGCGCAAAATACCGGGAATAAATGATGGCAAAGCGTACCCGTCGAGCTACGACCGCACGCACAACATTTCGTTGGTTGCCAATTACGATTTGGGTAAACGCTGGACATTCTCAACTACCTGGCTTTTTGCTACCGGGAACCCTACTTCGTACCCCATTTCCAAATACGACGTACAGGGAAATACGGTGTATTATTATGCCAGCCGAAACAGCAACCGGATTCCTGATTATCACCGGCTAGACGTTTCGTTTACCTACGACTTCAAAAAGAATGCGCAGCGAAAAGTGAAACAATCGCTCAACTTCTCGATTTACAACCTGTATGCGCGCCGGAATGCCTATTCGGTTTACTTCAAGCAAAACAAGGATGACCCGAATAAGGTGGAAGCAACCCGCCTATCGATTATCGGGAGCATGATTCCTTCGGTTACTTACAATTTCAACTTTTAATTCCTGAAAACAATGAAAAACACTATAGCAAATAAGGCAAAAGGTAAAAGGCAAAAGGCAAAGACTTCGTTCTCCGGACTCCGGAGAATGCTCCCTTCGATACGCTTCGCTACTCAGGGAGCGGCACTTCGGTCTTCGGTCTTCCTTCTCCGGTCTTCCTTCTTCGGTCTCCTCGCATTTATCTTTTCCTTCGTCCTCTTCACCTCGTGCGAAGATGTGATTGACGTGAAACTGAGCGACGAAAACCTCAACCTGATTGGTGTTGAAGCCGAAATCAACACGCAGGATCAGCCAACGGTTTTCCTGTACAAAACGCTGAAAGTGGATCAGGACGTGGCTTACCCCGGAATCAGCGGGGCAACCGTTGTTCTTTCTGATAATGCCAGCCCGGCAAACCAGATTACCTTGGCCGAAAATCCATCGAAGCCGGGATATTATACAGTTCCCGCCGGGAAGCAATACCCCGGAGTTGCTGGCCGCGAATACACTCTGACCATTCAAACCGGTGGCATTACCCTTCAGGCGAAAGACAAACTGGCTAAAGTTGAAGCGATTGACTCTATTCAGGTCGTTCCTTCGCAACGCGGCGAAAAGCGATTTCTGGGTGTATTTACCTACGGAAAAGAGCCGAAAGGTTTGAGAAATTACTACAAATGGGACATCTATTTGAACGGAACATTAATACATGATGCTGACCGTTTGGCGGTGGCCAGTGACGAATTTGTGGATGGTAATTACATTTCGAAGCTTGAAATATTTACCGACTTTTACGATACCAACAAGCCTGAAGACCGGAAAATTAAACTGAATGATGTTGTGCAGGTGAAACAAACTTCGATTTCGGAATTTGGGTATAACTATTATTTTCAGCTTACTAACCAAAGTCAGACTGGCGGATTGTTCTCGGTGCCACCGGCAAACATCAAAAGTAACTTTACATCAAGCGATGGAAAACCAGTTCTGGGCCTATTTGTTGCCCGCGATGTATCGGTTTCGAACAAAGTAACCGTTACTCAGAAAATTGAAGATCAGTTGAAAAA
>DAOPZV010000246.1:0-4677 GCA_035353575.1 Prolixibacteraceae bacterium
AAGCCCGCTGTTAGCGGGCTTCTCTTTTTTATCCAAGCTAGCTTGGATCGAACGAACTAAATATAATTTGGCTGAATTTAGATGTTCAGTTTAAAAATACTGTACGAAACCCCATCGGCATCGATGGTTAACTGGTTTGCACCGGCTTTAACAGTAATCCGGTTGATCAGTAGCGGCATCACGCTTTTCACATTGGCCGGATAATCGAAGCTTACTTTCTGGCGCGTTCCTGAAGGATTCAACACAATCAGGTAAGTTTCCTTTCCGTTGCTGCGCTGGTAAACCAGTGGGTAGGCGCATTTTTTTGCATACAAAAATTCGATGTTACCATCCAATCCAAGTGCTTCGGTTTCTTTACGCAACTCGATAAGCTTACGGGTGAAACTGAGCAGCGACGATGGATTTTCAACCTGAGCCTCTACATTCGGGCGGAAGGCCGACGAATCGAGTGGCAGGTAAAACGAGGCCGGATCGCCATCCGAGAATCCTGCCCCCGCTTTCGAATTCCACTGCATCGGAGTGCGGGTTCCGGCCCTGTTATATTTTTTATTGATCAGGCTGCCTTCAAAATCGGGCAATCCCGGAATGAAACGCAAGCCAATTTCATCGCCATAATATATGAGCGGTACACTTTGCAAAGTCATGAAGAAGGTCATGGCTACCTTCAACTGGTCGTCGGTGTCGCGCGAGCCACAGGCCGGGCGCTGGAAATCGTGGTTGGCGGTAGGCACACACACATATCCTTTACCGGCGGCATCTTTCAGGTTTTGCATGTACACCTTTACAAAGTTGGTTGGCGTACCTTTTCCGTCGAGACGGAAATAACAGCTATCGCGCGGGTAAGTGCCTTCCTCGTTGAAGAACATAGCGCTATAGGCGTCAGGTCCGAGGTGGATCATGAAGTCCATCATAAAACCGGCCTGCATTGCTCGACCCGGATGTCCCCATTCAGCAATCAGTACACTTTCAGGATATTTTTGTTGCACGTGGTTGCGTATTTCAGCCCACAGTTTATTGGTCTCCACTTTGTCAGGGTCATTTTTTATCAGCGATGGAGCCATGTCCACGCGAAACCCATCGGCACCCATTTCGAGCCAGAAATCCATTATTTTCATTAATTCCTGACGGGTTTTTCGCGGACCTTCGGCGGTTACCGGTTGTTCCCACGGGTGGGTAGGGTCGGGGTTGGCAAAACCGTAGTTCAGGGCTGGCTGGCAATCGAAGAAGTTTTTACGGTAAGTTCCGTTGCGCTCAAACTTTCCGGAGACATATTTTTCAGGCTTGATGGTCGAATCGTTTGTCCAGATGAATCGATCGGTAAATTCGTTTTTTTCTTTTTTCTGAGAAGCTTTGAACCAGGCATTCTGATCGGAAGTATGTCCGGCAACCAAATCGAGGCAAACACGCATTCCGCGTTGGTGAGCCTCTTTAAATAATCGTTTCAGATCGTTGTTGGTGCCGTAACGTGGTGCAACTTTATAGAAATCGATCACGTCGTAACCGGCGTCTCTGAAAGCCGATTCGAAACATGGATTTAACCAGATCGCATTGCAACCCAACCATTTAATGTAGTCGAGCTTTTCGATGATTCCGTTGATGTCGCCAATGCCGTCGCCGTTGGTATCTTTAAAACTTTGCGGGTAAATCTGGTAGAAATAGGCCGTTTTCATCCATGCCGGAACAGCCTTGAATTGATTTTCCTGGGCCTGCAATCCGCTAAAAAATAAGACAGCAAGAGCCAGCAATAAGATTTTTCTCATTGATAAATTTTTCTGAAAGAAATGAAAGAGGCTGTCAAAAAATTGTACAAGTCATCCTGAACTTGTTTCAGGATCTTCATTCTGAAGATCGGATCCCGAAATAAATTCGGGGTGACCTAAGTACGATTGATTTACAGTTTCTTTTGGCAGCCTCTTATTTATTAAAATGATGGATATCCCGGGTTCTGTTTGATGTTTTTATCTGCGTCGTAAGCAGTTAACGGAACAGGGAAAAGGATTTTGTATGCCGGAGTTACTGTTGTTTTTTCGTAACGGGCATCGCAATATTTGTTGAAGCGGATCAAGTCGTTACGGCGAGAGTTTTCCCAATAAAACTCGAATCCACGTTCGTTCAGGATTTTATCCAATGTCAGGTCGCCCGAAGCCAACGTTGTTGCTCCACGTTTTGCGCGAATGGTATTGATGTCGGCGAGAGCACCGGCAGCATCGCCTTTGCGGAATTTAGCTTCGGCACGCATCAGGTAAGCATCGGCCAAACGGTAATAGTTGTAGTCGTTTTCGCTCGATCCGGGATAAGTGGTAGCAGCGTTTGGTGCATATTTCACCACACGAACGCCCTGTTCTTCCAGCGAGTTATTGTTGCTGAAATCAGGAGTGAAAATAAGCGGACGACCGCCATCTTTGGTTACCAAGGCAGTACCAGTTTTGCTGTATTGCTGACCCTGCAGGAAGCCGAGGTTAAACCCGATTGTACTTTTCAAACGGCTGTCGCTGAAACGTGGGTCGGTTTGGTCCCAGGTTGCCAGGAAAGTTGGCGTTGTACAGCAACCATTCCACAGATTTGATGCAGAGTAAGTTCCGAATGCCTGGTTGTAATCCAAAGTCATGTTAATCCAAGGGATACCGCCAATACCAATGGCCGGATCGTAAATAATCGGCAAAACGGTTTCGGTTTGGTTCATATAAGCTGCATTATCTGCAAGGAATAACTTCCAGTAATCGTCGGCCAACGTGTATTTTCCTGAATTGATAATGGCATCGCACTGTTCGATGGTTTCAGCCCACTTGCCGGTACCATCAGTAAAAGCAGGAGCAGTTCCAGTATAAACCTGGTAGTTCAGATAAATTTTAGCCAGCAACATTTGAGCAGCAGCTTTGGTGATTCGCCCGTAAGGAACATCGCCTTTGGCTCCAAGTACCGGGATGATTTCATTCAGTTCCGAAATCATTTTGGCCACAATGTCTGCACGGGTGTAATACTGCGGATTGGCAGCATAATCGTAGTCTGCATACTCGCGGTAAGGCATCTGACCGAAACAATCGTTCAGGTGGTACATGGCCAGGGTGCGGATGAAACGTACTTCAGCTTTGTAGCTGGTTACTTTGTCGGATACCGGAAGTTTTTCCATGTAATACAAAGCTACGTTACAGCGTGCAAAACCAATCAGGTAGCTGTTCCAGGTGTTTTTGATGTAGCTGTTTGCTGCTGTGTAGTCGTGTGTGAAAATAGTGCGGTAATCGGCACTGTTCCAGTTGGCTCCACGGGTTGGGAAAACCACCTCGTCGGTACAGGTTTCCTGGCTCAGCCATCCTGCGCCGCGGCTCTGCAAGTCGCGAAGGAAAGCGTATGCCGGTGTCACAAGCATTTCAACATTGGTTGGATCTTCCACAATCGCCGATCCGTTTTGCTCGTCGAGTACTTCTTCAGTAAGATCGGAGCACGCCACTGACCCTAAAACCAGGATCGCCAATAGCATATAATATATCTTTTTCATGATGAATTTACGTTAATAGGTTAAAATTCTACATTCACACCAAACGTGATGGTACGTGCTTTAGGGTATGTGGTCCAGCCAATTCCAAGTGCAGGAACACCGTTCGAAACGCGGGTAGTGTTTACTTCAGGATCGTAACCCGAATAGTCGGTGATCACAAACAGGTTGTTACCCGATACGTAAGCGCGTAATTTGCTGATGTATTTTTGGTTGGACAATTTGAAGTTATAGCCCAGGGTTGCATTCGACAAACGAAGGTATGATCCGTCTTCGATGAAACGGCTTGAATAGTTCAACACATTGCTGGTTGATTCGCCCGATTTCAATGCAGAAGGAGTCACGTTCCAACCACTTCCGAACAAACTCATCTGATCCATGATGTTGGCCAGGTTGTTGTACACATCGTTTCCGTAAACTCCGTTGAAATTCAAGGTTAAATCGAAACGTTTGTAAGCCAGTGTTGTACTGAAGTTGTAGGTGAAGTCGGGCAGTGCATTGCCGATTACACCTTCAGTTTCTTTACCGTCGGCGTCTTTGGCGAAAATGCTTTTCCCGCTTTCGTCAAATCCAAGGAATGTTTTACCCCAGAAAGTACCGAGTGGTTCGTTGTTGATGATGTATTGCGATGGAGTTCCGGTGATACCAGGACCACTTGGGTAACCGGTTGGGATTTTCGAAACATCCATGTTTTTAACCACATTGCTGATGGTCGAGAAATTGAGGTTTGCCGACCAGTTCAGATCTTTTTTGTCGATGATTACGCCATTCAGCGAAACTTCCAACCCTTTGTTGATGATGTTCAGGTCCATGTTGGTCCAGAATGTTGCGGTTGGCGAAGGCATTTTTGTAGCCACGTTCATCTGCACATCGGTGGTGTTTTTGTAGAACAAATCAAGTGTTCCGCTCAAACGGCCTTTAAAGAAACCGAAATCGAGACCCCAGTTATACTGCGTTGTTTTTTCCCATTTCAGGTCTGGGTCTGGAGTACGGGTTAAGGTATAACCTGGTATAAGTGTGTTCCCACCGTTTAAAACTGCTCCGGTAACCGAACCTAACGTAGCCTGCGAAATTTTTGAGGTAATTTCCTGATTACCGGTGATACCCCAGCCTAAACGCATTTTCAGGTTGCTGAAAACATTCATCTGTTTGATGAATTCTTCTTCGTTCATTCTCCAGGCAAG
>DAOPZV010000247.1:0-4609 GCA_035353575.1 Prolixibacteraceae bacterium
CCTAATTGATTTTGCGTTGGGGCTTTGCCCCAAAACCCCAATTCCTTTTTTGTCTTGACACAAAAAAGGAATCAAAAAAGGTCAAGGCTTAGCCCGCTTCGCACGAAAAACTAGCGCTTGACGGCTAAAATCTTTTAAACTCGCCTTCGGCTCAAACAGAAAAGATTTTTTAACGCCGTCTTCACTTGTTTTTCGGCTCACCGGCCGAGGCCGCTTGTGCTTCACTCAGCTTTAGGCTAAGAAAAGGATATTCATTAAAATCAGAATTCAAATTTCTCCAGTTTTATTTCAGAGAATTCCTGAAGGATAGCAATGTTTTTAACAAAATGGGCTGTTTTTTCGTGTGCCGAAAGAGCAGCGCTGTCGAGCCATGTTTCGCAGATCAATAAAACATTGGGGCGAGTTGAGCTTTCATAAGCATCGTAAGCAATGCAGCCGTCTTCTTTTACCGAAAAATGAGTCAACTCTTTAGCTGCTTCAAGCACTTTGGCCTGATTTTCAGCTTTAACCTGGATAAATACGTTTAATCGAATCATAATAGTGTTTTTTGAATATGTAAATATAGGACTATTTCAGCGCGCCGAAATTAATTTTTAGTTAATTGCATGATCTTCAGATTTGTTATTTCAAGGTACCAATTCTGAATGTTTCGATGGAATGGTGCCCCAATTGAATGGGCAAACTATTCCCGTTGACTGGCAATGTTTTGGCCTCGTTTTCGATGAGGTTGGTTTGCGCTGCGCCCTCAATTTTTTTGAAGCATTGCAGTTTCACTTCCTTGTTTTTTCCTTCCAGATCGACCAGGCGAATAATTGTTTCGTCGGTATCTTCGCTTTTCTTGATGGTAGAGATTAGCACTTGCTCCTGATCGGTTGAGAAAAAGCTCAACGATTCGGGCAACGAAGCCGTTGTTAAGCGGTGGTCGGCCCATACGGGCAGTAGTTGCTCGTTGGCTTCACGGCCAAAAGTATTTCCATTTACCCATCCTGAAGGATGCGAGGTAAACGAAAATCGGAAGGTATGGTCGCCTGTTTGCAGGTAATCGTTTCCTTCCCAGTGGCAGCTTTTGCGCGATGCCAGTAAAATGGGCTGGAGTACCTGGTTTTTCAGTGGGTTGGTGGTGGGGTCAATCCAGTCGGCTACGGCCACCGAAGAGCTCAATGTCACCCCAAAATCTGTGTTGCTGGCGCCTATCCAGTTTTCGATGCCGCGCGGGTGCATGTCCTTGCATATTGTTTGATAACGCTCACCTGCTGCACCCTTGATTTCATCCTTGCCAACCTCAACCACGCCAAACGGAACTTCGTAGGCCACTTGCCCGTTGGTCATATTCAACGGCACAGCCATGCGGAATTCGCGGTACAGAATTCCTTCCCAATTGAGTACAGATGGCTCAAAATCGATGCGTTTTATCTGGTGATAAACTTTGATGTGCTGCTCGATATCGGCGTAGCGAATGTGCTGGCGGTATTTGTAAAGCGTGAATACCGGCCCGTCTTCCTCCACTTCCCATTGGGTCGGATATTTTCCGGTTTGGTCGAACCCTTCCATGTCGGGTTTCTGAATATCGGTAAACTCACCGGCACCATTTCCAAACGAACGCATGGTAAACACTTCTCCTGCCTTAAACTTGGTCGAATCAATCAGTTCCCGATTCAATGTTTTGTCGAAAATCGATGACAGACCGCCATTCCCGAACTTCAGTTTGTAGAATTGATTTTCTATCGACTTTGGAGCTGCGGATTTGTTTTCAGGAGCCTTTTGGCCGGATGTTTTCAGATAATAGGTTGCGTACCCGATGGAAGGAACCTGTTCAGCAATGAAGCAAAGAACGCCCTTTTTTATTGATCCATTGGCATAATATTCGACCTGACTTAACTGGACGTTAAGCTTTTTGCCCGCCGCATCGCTAAGTTCAACGCTCATGGCTTCATTTAAATTGAAATTAATCTCAATTGATACCGGATCGTTTCGCCGGGTATTCATGCTGTTGAAAACCACCAGCGGACGGCCCTTTGCGGGTTGAGTATTGATTTGCGTTGCCAGTTGTCCAAGGTTTTCTGCAATGATTCGTTGAGCCTCGGCTTTTGAAAATTCATATTTCTGAAGGAAAAGGGCATCGGTTATATCGCCATGTTTGCCGCCCCAGCCGTGGTCTGGATATATTTTGGCCTCCCATGCTTTTTCAAGCCGGGTTTCAGGATAATTTTTGAATGACCCATCAATCAGTGCGTTGATGGTTGCCAGTTTTTCGGCTACCGGTAGCAGAATGTCGGCCTCGCGGCTGGCTTTGATGGACTGTTGATGCGACGGACCATGAATGTATAACCAAACGTCGGGCCGTTCGCCCTGGATGGTAGGTAATTGCGGCTTTTGAGCAATCAGTGCATCAAAAAATTCCGGGGCTGTAGTTACTTTAATGGGCGGAAGTTTTACCGCTACCGGTTTGCCGTTTTCATCCTGAAGTTCACGGATGCCGTTCCATCCGCTGATCAACTGGCTGTAATCTTTGGCCGGACTCATATCATTGTCAGAAAGAACAGGGATTACGGGCATTGCCGTTTGCGATGTGTAGAATTTAGCCCAATCCAACGAGCTGGCGGCCAGGTATTGCGTTGCCTCGTTGAACCTTTTTTGAAGCGGCCCAAAGGCGTCGCCGTAATGGCCAGGTGAAAAAACAGTTACATATGATCCGTCGGGGCTTTGCCAGTTGAAGAGGCCGCGTTCCTGCCGGCTGATTGATAAATATTTGGTGCCAGCTTTTCGCATAATCTGGGCCATTTGCAGCGTGCGCCCCGGAACATCTTCGTTCCAATAAACGGTGGCATTGTAGCCAAATTCTTTCTGAAGCCATTTGGCCCCGAGATAAAACTGGCGTACCAGCGATTCTCCCGAATACATTTCTTCGTAGGGTTGAATATAGGTCGATCCGCATGATAATCGTCCGTCATTCAGCATTTCCTTCACCAATTGCTTTTTATCCGGATGGCGGGCGATGTATTCGCGGAGCATTAGCGCATCTTCAATGTCGAAACGATAGTTTTTGTCGTTGGCACCCATTTTCAGCAGGGGGGTAATCAGCATGGTATCGCGCTCAATCACACATTTCTCGGGCGAGTCCATCCAGGCAATATCCTGATGGCTCGAATTCATGAGGTAAATTTGCCCTTTGCTTAAACTGGAATTTGACAAGGCAAACAGGCCGGAAGCTGTTTTCGGTTCGTAATGACGGGTCGAATTCAGTTGTATTTTTCCGTTCTGATCCGAGCTTTCCATAAACAGCACCGATTTGTTTTGCAGTCGGGTGGTTTTATTTTCAGCGCCCAGTTGTTCTACCGCAAACACCTCTCCTTTAAGGTCCTTCATGATAAATGGATGGTTCAGCGCCGAAAGCGGAAGGGTGAATGTTCCAGCTGCATGGTCGCCGACTGGCTGTAACTTCAGGCTTTTCGTTTTTCCTGAACTGGTGTAAGTGATGTCGGTTGTGGTGAGTGTTTGTGATGCTGTGAGCTTGCATTGGAGCTCGCGACCGTTTTTTTCGATGTAAAGGCTGGCCCAAAGTTCATACAGGGCTGATTTTTGCAGATAATCCAGCGCATCGGTCGCCTGGTAAACAATAATCCAGGTATTGTCGTTGCTGGCGCACCCAACTATTTTTATCGTCTGTTCCTTGCCTTTTACCAGCCAATTTTGGGGCACAACCAGCGACATATAGCCATGGGCGTCGCCATTCTGGTCAGTTTCGACTGTTGTGAATGAAAGGCGACCGCCATCTGCGGTGCTCAGTTGCCAGTCCTTTTGTTCCGAAGAGGTGATTTCAAAACGTTTTTGTCCGTTGAAATATACATCAAAAGTTAAGGGCTGTTTGGTCAGGTCAAGGGCGGCAATCCACAGGAACCCCGCTTCGGGTTGACTGAATCCGGACGGAACAGCCTGGGTTTTCCACTCAATGGCCATTTGTCCATCGGTACAGCGGGTCAGGAGCGACTTTTTAATATCGGAACGGAAACTATGGTACGAAAATTCGTTAGCCCCAACGTTCTGCTGAAAGCCTTCGAACCAGTTTTTTGACTCTGTAACCAGCTTTTCAATGGCTTTGTTCTTCGAGTCATGTGCTTTTACCTGGAGGGCAACCACCATCAGGAAAAAGAAAATTCCGGATAATCTGTACTTACTCATTGTTTTCGGTTTAGGTATTTAACGGTTCCACCAGGTAGTGAACCCTTTAACTAATTGGTTACAATATTACTTCAAAAATGCCTTCACTACCATCACTTCGCCGTCAGATTCGTTGACGATGCGATAGCTCCCGGCAGCAGCAGGAATAACAAAAGTTTCGGCATAGGCGAATTGCTGCGAAAGTCCGTTGGCCGTTTCAATCCGAATACTCGTTCCTTCAACCAGCGAAAGTACATGACATTTGCCTTCGGTTTGCACGTCGATTTCCGTTTTAAAATGAAAGCGATGAACATCATACGAATGCTTTTCGTGGGTGGGCAGGTGGTACAGTTTCCAATCGCTGCCTTCATCAAGCAGGTAAGGATGCGAGATCAACTTGTCTTTCACATACTGTCCCTTGCGGTCGAAACAGAGGTTGGCCATTCCACGG
>DAOPZV010000248.1:0-4554 GCA_035353575.1 Prolixibacteraceae bacterium
ACGCCATTATGCCCGATGTGTTCAGCACCGAAGGTTTGCCTTTGGCGCCTTTCCGCACTGATAAATGGTAAAAGAAAGTGTCTAAAGTGATCTAAAGTTTGGAGTGCCTAAAGTTGAAAATAAGTACTCCTAATTTTCAAGTCCCTTAGGGACGACATTATTGTAGCCCCGGTTTTCAAACCGGGGATTAAACGAACAACAAAAGCTAAGCGTCGACGAAAATTGGTTAAACAAAGTCGATTCATTCTTTCGGCGCAACATGCAATACTTATTCAAAACAGATATGAAAAAAGTACTGGTAGTCCTTCTAATTTGTCTAAATTCGGCGTTTATTTCGGCGGCAGAACCTTTCTCTATTGCCAAACCCGACTCTGCAACTTCATTATCCGAAGTTAAAGAAAGCTACAAACTCTCCGGCTACCACCTTGCTGCTTTAGCTGAAAAGGTGCTTTACAAGAAAACACCACAGGAAGATTTGTACCTCTATATTTTGCGTCCGCAAGGTAAATCAGGAAAGGCGCTGCCCGCCATTGTGTATTTCACAGGTGGTGGGTGGGTGGGTGGCGATGTTTACGGCCAGATCCCTAACCCGGCCTGGTTTCGCGACCACGGAATTATTGGCATTGAAGCCGATTACCGCGTAAAATCGCGCCACGGAACCACGCCCATCGAGTGCATTCAGGATGCCAAATCGGCCATCCGGTATGTTCGCGAACATGCCAAAGAACTCGGAATCGATCCCAATAAAATCATTGCAGCGGGCGGTTCGGCTGGCGGCCATCTGGCGGCAACAACCTTTCTCGATGGCGGCAACACTCCGGGAGAAAACCTGGAAATCAGCTCGAAACCCAATGCCCTCGTAATGCACAACCCAGTGCTGGGCGAAGGTTTTGGCAAGGATTTCTTCAACGCTTATCCTGAATTTTCGCCGATTCTGCATGTCAAAAAAGGCTGGCCACCAACTATTTTATCGAACGGAACCAAAGATGGTACCACTCCTTTTGAGGTCGCTGAAAAATTTACCCGCCTGATGAAAGAAGCTGGTAACACCTGCGAACTCATCACTGTAAAAGATGCCGATCATTCGTGCGACTGGCCAGTGAGCAACCCCAACTTTTTGCCTACGATTCAGCGAATGACTGATTTCCTTAAAGACCAGAAAATGATCAAGTAAATAATCATGATTCATGAAGATAATATTCTTTGCCGTTGGCTTCAGCCAACGGATAGTAGAAAGGAAAAGGTACAGGGCTTTAGCCCAAAATCCCAATGCTAAAGCCAATAATTTATTTGCCCAATCATCCGTCAGCTAAAGCAGACGGCAAAGAATAACCTCCTTTAAAGCTAAAATCTGAAAAATCAAAGCTCATGAAATCATTCCTAACTCTCCAACTAATCCTTTCCATATTTTTTCTGATTCTGACCAATTGTTCTGCGCCAGTTTCATCATATTATGTCAATTCACAAACGGGTAACGACAGCAACCCAGGCACCATTGAAAAGCCATTTCAAACCATCGAGAAAGTCAATCAGTTGAACCTTCAGGCCGGGAACTCGGTTTTCTTTGCCGGTGGACAAACATTCGGTGGAAACCTCTATTTCAAAGGCATTTCAGGAACGAAAGAAAGCCCGATTCAACTTTCTTCCTACGGAAATGGCCGGGCGATTATTGATGCCGAAAACGGAATCGGAATTAAAGTGGACAGCTGTTCATGGCTTGAGGTTAAAAATTTAATTGTCGTCGGAAGTGATCGATTGAAAGGCAATGAGGGAAGCGGTGTTGAATTTCGAAAAACACAAAATTGCTTGATCGACAGCATTGACGCCAGCGGTTTTTTATGGTCGGGAATCAAAGCTGTGGGTGGCAAAAACCTGCAGATAACCCATGTTTACGCGCACGACAACGGCTTTTCAGGCATCAATGTGGAAAGCGATGGGCAAGATGCCGGTGGACTGGAGGGCTCGTGGGAAAAGTCGTTTCGCAATGTTTACATAGCCCATTGTGTGGCTGAAAATAATCCTGGCTGTCCGGTAGTGAAAAACAATCATTCAGGAAATGGTATTTTGATTGGCGGCGTAACCAAAGGCCTGATTGAATATTGCGAAGCCATGAACAACGGCTGGGACATGCCACGCGAAGGCAACGGGCCGGTAGGCATTTGGGCCTATCAAAGCGACAGCATCACCATTCAGTATTGCTACGCTCACGACAATAAAACATCGGCAAAAGGTAAGGATGGCGGGGGATTCGACCTCGATGGCGGCATTACCAATTCCGTTGTTCAGTATAACTATTCGGCCAATAATGAAGGAGCCGGATACGGCTTGTTTCAGTATTACCGAGCCACGGTTTGGAAAAACAATATTATCCAAAACAACTTCAGCTACAACGACGGTCGCAAAAATGGCCAGGCCGGCTTCCTGATGTGGATTGCAAACGGGTCGCCCGAGCCGATTTCTGATTGCCAGATTTACGAGAATACTGTAGTCAATTGCTACGGACACGCCATTAGCTTTGAGCCGGGCGATTACCCACGATTCGAGTTTCGCAACAACACATTTATCCTGACCGATCATCCTGTCTCTTTCGTAAATGGGAATTATTCGGGAGCCACATTTACCGGTAACAAGATTTTCGTTTCAAACAGTAAAGTAAAGCTGAGCTTTCCTGAAGATTCAAAAGCAGAGCAGGCCGATTCAAAAATTGCATTACCTTTAAGCACAGAGGACTTCGACCGTGAAATCCGACAAAAACTTGGCCTGACAACCGTAAAATAACTACCAATAAATACTGACTTATGCATACCTATTTTTCATTAAAAACAAAGCTGAATCATCTGGCATTTTTTGCGATGTTGTTGTTGATTTCTTGCTGCGCTCCTAAATCCGACCTTACTGACCGGGACAGAAACTTCGATTCCGACTGGAAATTTATTCGCAGCGATGCTTCAGGAGCCGACAATCCTTCGTTCGACGACTCAAAATGGCGCACACTCGATCTCCCGCACGACTGGAGCATCGAAGATGTTGCCCCGGTTGTGGGCAAAAATCAAATTGGTCCATTCTCTGAAGACAGTCAGGGCAAAGTTGCTACAGGCCATGTCGTGGGCGGAATTGGTTGGTACCGAAAATCGTTTGTCACCGAACCGGCGATGGAAGGCAAAAAAGTGCAAATACTGTTCGACGGAGTTTATATGAATTCCGAAGTATGGATCAACGGGCAATCGCTGGGGGTTCATCCGTACGGCTACACTCCTTTCTTTTACGACCTGACACCACACCTAAAACCGGTTGGCGAGAAAAATATTCTGGCCGTTCGGGTAAACAATTCAGGAAAAAACAGTCGATGGTACAGCGGATCAGGAATTTATCGCCATGTTGATTTGGTTGTTACCGATAAAGTGTATCTGCCAATATGGGGAATCTCGGTTTCTACTCCTGAAGTGAATAAAGAAAAGGCTACCGTGAAAATAAAAATTGACCTGGCCAATGAATCTGAAAAATCAGGGAAACTGGTGGTGAGTACTCAACTTATTTCACCTTCAAATTCCGGGAATGTGGAAGCAGTAACCACTATCGATCCGTTTTCGAGTGCCAAAGCCGAAGCCGAGCAGATATTCGATCTGAAAAATCCGGAACTGTGGTCACCCGAATCGCCTGCACTTTACCAGGCCATTACTGAATTGTCGTTTGACGGGAAAGTAGTCGACCGCCAAACCACTACTTTCGGAATTCGCTCGATTGCCTACAGCGCCGACAAAGGCTTTTTGCTGAATGGCGAACCGATTGAACTGAAAGGTGGCTGCATGCACCACGACAATGGTCCGCTGGGCTCGGCCACCATCGACCGCGCTGAAGAACGCCGTGTTGAACTGATGAAGAAATTCGGGTTCAATGCTATTCGTACCAGCCATAATCCACCTTCTCGTCAATTCCTGGATGCCTGCGACCGCCTGGGCGTTTTGGTTATCGACGAAGCTTTCGACCAATGGCAGCGCCCAAAGAATCCGGAAGATTATAACTTGTACTTCGACAAATGGCACAAGCAAGATTTGGAATCGATGATCTTGCGCGACCGCAACCACCCATCGGTAGTATTCTGGAGCATTGGCAACGAAATCAATGAACGGGTCGATCCTTCAGGCCTTGAAATCATGAAAAACCTGATTTCGATTATCAAAAATATTGATACCACCCGACCTATTACCGAAGCCATTTGCTTCTTTTGGGATCACCCAACCTATAAATGGGAATCGACCGTTCCGGCTTTTGCGCAACTTGATGTGGGTGGCTACAACTACCAGTTGGGCGAATACGAAAAAGATCACCAGATTGCTCCTGAACGATTAATGATGGGTACCGAATCGTTTCCATTACAGGCCTTCGAAAACTGGCAAATGGTTGAAAAACATCCGTATGTGATTGGCGATTTCGTGTGGACAGCCATGGATTACCTGGGAGAATCAGGCATCGGGCATGCTTCAGTAAAAAAGGACACGAAAGACACGTTTTCGATGGATTGGCCCTGGTACAATGCTTATTGTGGCGACATCG
>DAOPZV010000249.1:0-4521 GCA_035353575.1 Prolixibacteraceae bacterium
TCGGCAATGAGGTAATTGGTAATTTGTGCGGCCAGAATTCCCAAAACGATGGTCAGCTGGTTTACTGAAACCAAACGCCCGCGCATGGCAGCCGGCGAGATTTCAGCAATGTACATGGGCGAGATAGCCGATGCCAGACCGATGCCCAATCCGCCAATCAGACGAAATAAAATAAACAGGGTAAAATTATTGACTGCCCCGGTGCCGATAGCGGCAATGCTAAAAAGAGCTGCAGCAGTAATTAATGGCATTTTGCGACCTAACCGGTCAGTGAGGTAACCCGACACTAACGCGCCAATCAAACATCCAATCAACGCGCTGCTCATGGCCCAGCCCTGCAGGTAAGGAGAATTGGTGATATCGAAAAATCGTTCGTAAAATGGTTTGGCGCCGCCTATCACTACCCAGTCGTACCCGAAAAGTAGTCCGCCCATGGCCGAAACCAGCGTGATGCCTAAAATAAATTGCCGGTTAAAAGTTGATTTGCTCACAAGTTTAGAATTTAGTTTATCCAAATGTAAGGCTAAATTCAGTCATAAAGAATGAAATATTTTGCGAATTCATGGATTATCTTATCATATATAGAACCCGAAATATTTTGAACTAAAAACCTTACATATAAATAATTGAAACTATTTTTGGGAAAAGTTTTCGGACAGCAACATTAATCATTCAGCTTTAAGCATGAAGAAAAAAGACGGTTTCCCGGGGCAAATCAGTTTTGTAATACCCGAACGCATATTAGCGTTGGTAAATACCAATCCTCTGATTGCTGATTTGCACATTACCGATATTGGCTATTACCCCCAGGCCCACCACCATTTCAGGGAAAGGCCGAACGGAAGCGACCAGTTAATATTAATTTACTGCGTTGGCGGGCAGGGAGAAATCCGTATAAAAGAAGCTGTGCAAACCATTAGCTCCGACCAGTTTTTTATAATACCGGCCGGAATGCCGCATTCGTACCGGTCGGACGTGCAAAATCCGTGGTCGATCTACTGGATTCACTTCGCCGGAAGCAAATCAGATGCTTATGCGCGATTTGGCGGCCAGGTGGCATCCATTGAACGTACCAAGACATCGCGTGTCAACGACCGAATCGAACTTTTCTCAGAAATTTTCCGCAACCTCGACCGTGGCTTCAGCACCGAAGCACTCGAATATGTGAACCAATGCCTGCCTCATTTGCTGGCGTCGTTCACCCACTTAAGTCAGTTTCGATTAATTAAGGAATCGGGAGAAAAAGATATTGTGGCACAAAGCATCAACTTTATGCTCGAAAACCTGACTAAAAAGCTAAAATTGGAGGATATTGCTGCAGAAACCAGTTTGTCGGCCTCCCATTTTTCGCGGCTTTTTGTGAACCGTACCGGCCATTCGCCTATCGATTATTTCATCCAGTTGAAAATTCAGCGCGCCTGTCGCCTGATCGACAATTCGGTCTGGAGCATTGCCGATGTTTCGCGCGAAATGGGCTTTGACGACCAGTTTTATTTCTCACGGGTTTTCCGAAAAGTGATGGGCATGTCGCCCAATGACTACCGGAAGCGGGGAAAATAAAACATAGGTTTATTTCTGAACAAGTATCGCCATTACTGGTTTTTATTCCGAAAATGATTATACCTTGATTCACTCAAAATTTAATCCACTAATATGAAATTCGGACAAAGCGAAAACCCAGAATCTATTGACTTCACCTTACCGGAAGATCACCCCCGAACCGCTGATATCCTGAAGCAAAACGATACTTCGAAACCACTTTCGATCTATGTGGGATGCGCCAAGTGGAACAAAACCGACCTGAAAAACTTTTATCCGCGCGGCACCAAAGATGAGCTGACCTACTACTCCACCCAATTTAATTCGATTGAACTGAATGCCACGTTTTACAACATGCCCAGCCGTCAGCAGGTAATTACCTGGCGCGAGAAAACGCCCGAAAATTTTCGCTTTTTCCCAAAAATCACCCAAAGCATCAGCCACATGCGCCGGTTAAATAATGTGGAAGCCCTGGCAACCGAATATTGCGACAACATCAGCAATTTCGAAGACCGGATGGGAATGGTTTTCCTGCAGTTGCACGACAACTTTAAGTACAAAAACTACGACCGGCTGGTTGCGTTTATCGAGAGTTTTCCGAAAGCCATTCCTTTGGCTGTTGAGTTGCGAAATACCGAATGGTTTAACGACAAGGCGGTCTCTGACGAAGTTTATGCCTTGTTTGAAAAGCACCAGATTACGAATATTGTAGTAGATACTGCCGGAAGACGCGACCTGCTGCATATGCGCCTGACCACGCCCAAAGTGTTTGTGCGATATGTGGGAGCCAATAATCCGCAAAGCGACCGCGAACGTTTAGACGACTGGGCGAACCGACTGAAAATTTGGTTCGATCAGGGAATTCGCGACATTTATTTCTTTGTCCACCAAAACATCGAGCTCGAATCGCCCTTCCTTTCGGCTTATTTCATCCAAAAGCTGAACAAGCAGTTTGGAACGAACCTCCAGATTCCCCAATTGATAGAACCCAAAACCGATTTGCCAACGCGGGGATTGTAAAAACCAATTTCAGCCAATAAGCCGGAACCGGGAAGAAGCAGACTCAGAAGTGGTATATTATCAAGTATTTGAATTCAAAAGGAGTAACCCTCTGGATTAAACCGGCCAGCTAAATCCGCATTTATAGCTTATAAATTTTATATTTGCTGTCCCAAAATCGCAAATGTGAAACCTGCTAACAAACCAAATATAAACGAGGAGCTGGAGTTTGAATTGCTCTTTCGGAAATACTATGTGCGTTTGTGTGGTTTTGCCAGCAAATTTATTGCCAACAAAGCGGAAGCCGAAGAGATTGTCCAGGAAGTTTTTCTGAATATCTGGACTAAAAAAGACCGCTTGAAACTCGACGATGAAATAAAACCGTATCTTTTTAAGTCGGTACAAAACCTTTGTGTTAATTTCATTGAACATCAGAAAGTTGTGGATAGTTATTATTCGGTAATTGAAGTTGTGTATAAAAACAAAAGCGACGACTTTGACAGTTATGAATCAGTACTTTATACCGAATTTCAGGCCAGGGTTGATGACGCAATTGGTTCGTTGCCCGAAGAGTGCCGTAAAATTTTCAGGATGAGCCGCGAAGATGGGTTGAAATATGCCGAAATTGCCGATAAGCTGAACCTGTCGGTAAAAACAGTTGAAACCCAAATGAGCCGCGCCCTGTCAAAATTAAAAATCGAGTTGAAAGATTACCTTTCTGTACTCATTATAAGCCTTTTCCTGAATATTTGACATTAATTCGAAAGATCGATTTTCGCCAACTACATTATTTTTTTCAATCGCTTGTAAGGGTAACGCCAGGTTTCCCTGTATTAGCTTAACGAAAGGCAAAAAAATGGAAAAATTAATTAACGAAACCTTGTTGTTCCGGTTTCTGGACAAAGAGACTTCAGAAGAAGAAAATGAGGTTATTTTACAATGGGTTTCAGATTCTGAAGATAACCGCACCGAATTTCAGCGGTTACATCAGGCCCATCATTTAAGTAAGCTCCGCAGCTTAAAAGCCGATATTGACGTTGATGAAGCCTGGGAAAAATTAAATACAATTCTGCCTAAAGTAAGAACAAGGAAAAACTCCATTAACCTCGATATTTTATGGAAAGTGGCAGCATCTGTTTTGTTGGTTGTTGCCGGAGGCATTGGTAGCTTATGGATGAGTGGTTATTTTTCTCACGAGCAACAAACGGCGATTATAGAGCTCAAAGCATCGAAGGGCGAAAAATCGCAGGCAACTTTGGCCGACGGAAGCCACGTTTGGCTCAATTCACAAACCGTTTTAAAATACGACGCACTCAATCCACGAAAAGTAACTATGGAGGGAGAAGCATTCTTTGATGTTAAAAAAGATCGCGATCACCCGTTTGAAGTAACTACTCCATCGGGAATGAAAGTGATTGTTACCGGAACCAAATTCAATCTGCGCAGTTTTGCCGAAGAACCTTTCGTTGAAACTACCCTGGAAGAAGGCAAAGTAACAATAGAAGGAGAAGATAACCATCAACTAGCCGAGTTGAACCCGGGACAACAGGCTCAATATAAAGTGGGAGAAAACAAAGCCAGCGTAAGAAATGTCTCCACCGAGCTTTACTCACTCTGGAAAAACAATGAGCTCAGGTTCACCGATATTTCATTTGCTGATTTGATTCCCCGAATCGAGCGCTGGTACGGAGTAACTATATCGTTGGAAAATAACCGAAAAAACAACGACAAGTTTACAATGACAATTAAAACAGAGAGCCTTCGTGAGCTACTGAATATGATGAAATTAACCTCTAAATTTAACTATGAGATAAAAGGAGAACAGGTAAAAATAAACTTCTAAAATAAAAGAAGGAAAGTGTTGCAGACTTTCCTTCTAACAATCACAAGGTGATTGTATTAATTTTTAAACATTAACACTTCAAATTTATGAAAAAAAAACGATGGAATTTCCGTTGCGGGAGAATACCCTGCGCGAAACAA
>DAOPZV010000250.1:0-4488 GCA_035353575.1 Prolixibacteraceae bacterium
GGTCGTATCATGGAAGGCCGCCGCTATTCCGATGGTTTGCACCAGGCTATTGAAGCAAAGGAAAATGTAAAGGTTGAAGCTGCTACACAAACATTTGCAACAATTACACTTCAGAATTACTTCAGAATGTACCATAAACTTGCCGGTATGACCGGTACTGCCGAAACTGAAGCAGGTGAATTGTGGGACATTTATAAACTGGATGTGGTTGTTATTCCAACCAACCGAAAAGTTATCCGCCAGGACCGCGAAGACATTGTTTACAAGACCAAACGCGAAAAATACAATGCAGTAATTGAAGAAATTGCTGAGCTTAACCGAATTGGGCGCCCGGTTTTGGTTGGTACAACTTCAGTTGAAATTTCGGAGTTACTTAGCCGTTACCTGAAAATGCGCGGAATTAAGCACAATGTATTGAATGCCAAATTGCATGCACGTGAAGCTGAAATTGTTGCCGATGCCGGTAGAAGCGGTATGGTAACCATAGCAACAAACATGGCAGGTCGTGGTACCGACATCAAATTAACTGCTGAAGTTAAGGCACTTGGAGGTTTGGCCATTATTGGTACCGAGCGGCACGAATCACGCCGCGTTGACCGCCAGTTACGTGGTCGTTCCGGACGTCAGGGAGACCCGGGATCATCGCAATTCTTTGTATCGCTTGAAGACGATCTGATGCGTTTGTTCGGTTCTGAAAGAATCACCGGCATCATGGATAAGATTGGCTTGAAAGACGGTGAGATGATTCAGCATTCGATGATCACCAAATCAATTGAGCGCGCCCAGAAAAAAGTTGAAGAAAATAACTTCGGAATTCGTAAACGTTTGCTCGAATACGACGACGTAATGAACTCGCAGCGCGAAGTAATATATAAAAAGCGCCGTCATGCCTTGTTTGGCGAACGCCTGGAAGTTGACATCCTGAATACGATGTATGATGTTATTGACAACCTCGTTAATGAATATCAGCCAAACGGCGACTACGAAAACTTCAACATCGAGTTGATCCGTATTTTATCGATGGAATCGCCAGTTTCAGAGCAGGAATTTATGCGGATGAAAATTGAAGATATCGTTGACAAAACATATCAGGAAATGGTTGGCGTGTACGGCCGCAGAATGGAAACGATCTCGAAACAGGCTTATCCGGTAATCCGCGACGTATTCGAAACAAAAGGAAATATGTACACCAACATTGTAGTGCCAATTTCCGACGGTATTCACATTTTCCAGATTATTACAAACCTCGAAAAGGCCTACAAGAACCAGGGAAAAGAGCTTGTGAAATCGTACCAGAAACAAATTGTGCTCTCAACTATCGACGACTCCTGGAAAGAACAATTGCGTGAAATGGACGATTTGAAACAGTCTGTTCAGAACGCTACATACGAGCAGAAAGACCCGCTTTTGATTTACAAATTCGAGTCGTTTAACCTGTTCAAAGTGATGATTACCAAAGTGAACAAGCAAATTGTATCAACCTTGGTAAAAGGTCACATTCCTTCGGTTGAACCACAGCAGGTTCATGAAGGCCACGAACGCCGCGGACTGGACATGAGCAAAATGTCAACTTCGAAATCGGATGTTCCTTCAGGAGCCCCAAAAGCCGAAGATACCCGCGAACCACAGCATACACAGCCTATCAGGGTTGAAAAAAGGGTAGGGCGTAACGATCCTTGTCCTTGCGGTAGCGGTAAAAAATTTAAGGCGTGTCATGGCAAAGACCTTGTAGATTAAATAAATCTGAAATAAGGAATAAGAAACAAGAAAGTAACCGTTTTTTATTCCTTATTTTTTGTTTCATGTTCGGTATTTTCAAAAAAAATCGCCTACTTCAGATCAAAATTATTTAGAAATGGATATTCTCAACTTTATACACTGGAACGTCAGCCCTGAAATATTTGCCATTGGTCCACTTCATGTGCGCTGGTATGGACTCATGTTCGCCATTGGATTCCTCTTTGGTTACCAGCAGGTTGAAAAAATGTTTAAACATGAAAATGTTGATGCCAAATGGCTTGAAAGTTTATTTATTTATATGATCGTTGCTACCGTTGTTGGGGCACGGTTAGGCCATGTGTTATTTTATGGATGGGATTACTATTCGCAGCATCCCATCGAAATCCTTTACATTTGGCAGGGAGGGTTAGCCAGCCACGGAGGTACTTTGGGTATCCTGATTGCACTAATGATCTGGAGCAAAAAAGTTTCGAAACGATCAATCCTTTGGGTACTCGACAGGGTTGTAGTTCCTACGGCTTTAGTAGCAGCACTGATCCGCTTTGGTAACCTGATGAACTCTGAAATTTATGGCGTTCAGACGAGTTTACCGTGGGGTTTCATTTTCGAGCGTAACCACGAAACCGTTGCGAAACACCCAACACAGATATACGAGTCGCTAAGTTATCTGGTCACTTTCGCGGTAATGCTTTATATGTACTGGAAAACAAAAGCAAAAGATTACCAGGGATTAATTATAGGCGTATTTTTCACAATGGTTTTCGGTGCACGTTTCTTTATCGAGTTTATTAAAGAAGAGCAGGAAGCATTTGAGAAAGGAATGACCTTAAATATGGGGCAATTGCTGAGCATCCCATTTGTTGTTGCCGGAATTATTCTGATTGTTCGTTCGCTGAAAAAGGGGCCGATTTTCTATCAGAATCAACCTTCAACAGTAAAGAAGTAACTGCTTTAAATACAACAATAAAAAAATCCCTGGAGCCGATTGGCTTCAGGGATTTTTTTATTGCCTGAAATTTAGAAGTCGATTCAATTCCCAGGCAATAAAAACCTCTATTTATAGAATATTTTAATCTGCCAGGCTAATTCTAACGGCATTCATGCCCTTTTGGCCTCTTTCCAGTTCGAAAAAAACAATGTTCCCTTCGGTAATACCTTCCGGCGCATTGCTGATGTGAAAGAAATATTTTTCGGTGCTGCCGATATCTTTGATAAAACCATAGCCTTTCGATGAATTGAAATGCTCAACACGTCCGCGTAACGGCACTACTTCTTCTTTTTCGCGCTGCGGAGTCGAAACGCTGATTTCGTTCACATCAATCTCCTGCCTGTTGTTAGGATCGGGAGGTGTACTGGTAATCATTCCGTTCTCATCCACGTAAGCAATCATGTCGTCTAACGAATTGCCGCCACCGTTGGCTTTACGATCTTCCTTTTTTTTCGCTTTATCTTGTCTCTTTTTTTCACGTTTCTTTTCCAGTTCCCTTTTATTAAAAGTCATTGGTTTACCCATATATTTTCTTTTTTGTATTTATTTTTAATTCCGGATCAAGGTTGAAGTTAATACTTTTCCCGTAAGTTTTTGAATATCTCTTACCATAGCCTGTTCATCCTGCGAACAAAACGACAAAGCTGTACCCGTATTTCCGGCACGACCAGTACGACCAATACGGTGTACATACGTTTCGGCCACATCGGGCAAGTCGTAGTTAATCACCAGTTCCAGGTTTGCGATGTCTATTCCACGTGCGGCGATATCGGTCGCAACAATTACACGGGTGGCACCCGATTTGAAATTGGTCAACGCCCTTTGTCGGGCTCCCTGCGATTTATTGCCATGAATTGCTTCGCAGTCAATACCCTTTTTGTTTAGCGCTTTAGCAATTTTGTCTGCTCCATGTTTGGTACGCGAGAAAACCAGCACCGATTTATCGCATTCCTCTTTCAGTAACGAAACAAGAAGTTCACTTTTTTGCTGCTTTTCTACAAAATAAAGGTGCTGCTCAATGGTGTCAACTACCGACGAAACTGGCGCAACCTCCACGCGAACAGGTTTATACAGGATTGATTTCGACAAATTGGTGATTGCATCGGGCATCGTTGCCGAGAAAAACAGGGTTTGTCTGCGCGCCGGAAGCAAAGGTAGAATGCGTTTAATGTCGTGAATGAAGCCCATATCCAGCATGCGGTCGGCTTCGTCCAAAACAAAGTGCGTGATATGATTCAACGAAATAAACCCTTGGTTAATCAGGTCGAGCAAACGCCCGGGTGTGGCTACCAGAATGTCGGTTCCTCTTTTTAATGCATCAACCTGCGGATTCTGGTTCACACCGCCAAAGATAACCGTATGGCGTACGTCGGTGAACCTAGCATAATCTTTGAAACATTCGCCTACTTGTATTGCCAGTTCCCTCGTCGGAGTCAGAATAAGCGCCTTTATTTCCCTTTTCTTCGACCGCAGTTGCGGTTGATCCAGGTGTTGAATAATTGGAATGGCAAAGGCTGCTGTTTTTCCGGTGCCTGTTTGGGCAATTCCCAAAAGATCGCGGCCAGCAATAGCAACAGGTATGGCCTGTTCCTGGATTGGAGTAGGTGTCTGATAATTTTTATTTACTAAAGCCTTTAAGATAGGCTCTGAAATTTTCAATTCTTTAAATGTCATAAATGCTTTTTGCTGCAATCGCTGCAGCTCTTTTTAATAAATAATTCTCAATTGTCAAGCCTGAATTTTTGAATAACAATTACTTG
>DAOPZV010000251.1:0-4458 GCA_035353575.1 Prolixibacteraceae bacterium
ATAAAGATTGCGGCAACCAATAAGAATAATGCTAATCTAGTTTTCATGTTTTATTGTTTAAATTTCAATTTCTTTAATAACGATGATAGAGACGCCAAATTTTACAGGAAGTTGCATACTACTATTTTTTTTGTCTTTCTGCAAAAAATTAACCGGGCACACGATTCTCTTCCCGGCTAATAAAAAGCTTATTCATTTTCCATGTCCAGTAATCCTGAGGGCAAATCCATCTCTATTTCAAGACTTTCTCCATCAAAACGAATGAGTAAATCTTCGTTAAACGGAACCAGGCACTCTTCTCCGTTGTAGTCAACCGAAAGGACCAAATTTCCTGAATAATTAGTAACATCAACTATTTCTCCTATAAAACCGAGCTCGGCATCGTACAATTTAAACCCAATTAATTCTGAAGGAGCAAACTCATCATCGGCAAAAACGACGTCTTTGTCTCTCACAAAAACCGATAAACCACATAATTCTTTTGCTAGTTTGTCAGAATCAACCCAATCGAGTTTCGCAATAGCTGTTTCTCCCGACTTGAACCGCAGCCCTTCTTCTGAAATAAAGTAGGGAACCAACAACGTGTCAATTTCAAGAAACAACGTAGGCGTTTCTTCAAGTGTTTCATAAAATTCTTCCTGAAACCTTATTACAACTTCGCCCTGTATTCCGTGTGGCTTCTGGACAAAGCCGATCTTTGTGCAACTTTCTTTTGGTATCGTTTCCATGGTTATAAAAATAGAAAAAAGCGACAGAATACTCTGTCGCTTTATAAGTTGTTTGTTTTAACCAAAGTTAAAAACCGGATTCTGCGAATAATTATCCTTCAGTTTCCTCTGGTGCAGCCTCAGCAGCGGCTTCTTCAACAGGAGCAGCTTTTGCAGCAGCAGCTTCGGCATTGCGTTTTGCAATGGCCTGTGCTCTTTCAGCGTTCTTTTTAGCTTCTTTGTCAAGCTGATCTTTTTTCTCTGAATTAGCTGTCTGAACCAATCCATCTTTTTTAGCCTGAACTTTCTTAGCTTTTTCGGCCGACCAAGCTTCAAATTTAGCTTCGGCTTCTTCTGCTGTGAAAGCACCTTTAGCTACGCCACCTAAAAGGTGTTTTTTGTAAAGCACTCCTTTGTAAGAAAGAATAGCTCTTACAGTGTCGGTTGGTTGAGCACCTTTAATAAGCCAGTCTATAGCTTTATCAAAATCGAGATCGATAGTAGCAGGATTTGTGTTTGGATTATAAGATCCAATCCTTTCTATATTCCTACCATCTCGTGGCGCCCTGCTATCAGCTATCACAATGTGATAGTAAGCAAATCTTTTGCGACCATGTCGCTGCAATCTCATTTTTGCTGGCATCTTGCTTAAATTTAATGATAAACAGTTATTTGAAAATTTTGTGGCGCAAAGGTAAAACTTTAATTCTTAATTCAAAACCATTTATTAAAATTCAACAATCCTTCAAAATAAATAACTTTGCTCACGCAACCTTTTTATTGGATAATTAAATCTATAAAAGAAATTCATTATTCTCTTTAGGGTAAAAACAACCAAAAACGGAATAGATTAAGCCAATTTGAAACAATATGAAAAATTTAAAAACTCTAATTTTAATTCTATTTATTGCTTTTTTGTCGTCATGTAATAAAAATGACGGCGATTCTACCGTTGTGGGCGATGCGATTGTTGTTGCAAAAAAATCGGGAGCAAATACGGTTTATGCCATAGCATATTATGCCTACGCATACAGTCCCCTCAAGTCGGTAACCGTACAAAGTATGCTTGATCCTTCGAATAAAGTAACCTTATCTTCAAACGGAGCTTATACTACTAATTTTCTCCGCGAGCCCGAAGAATCAGATTATTCCACGACGAAGCCTTTGGCTGACACTTTTACTTTTGATGCAGTTTTTGAAAGTGGAAATATCTATAAAACAGAAGATGTGATTTCTTCTGTCATATTAGCTCCTCCAACTATCGAAAAATGTGCATACAATACTACAAATTCCTATGCTGAATTCAGTTGGTCGGCACTAACAAATGCGGATAGTTATATGATATCGATTCTTGACAGCGAAGGAACAATTGTATTTAGAAGTAGTGAGCTTTCTAATACAGTAACCAGTGGATACCTCACGGCATCGGCAACAGGATGGATCTCAGGGCAACCGGTTTCAGGAAAAACTTATACCGCAAGAATCTACGCGTATAAATACGAGGACTCCAACAATCCAAATTCCTACCATATTCAGTCAACCTCATACTCCGAAGCATCTTTTGTCTGGGCGAAATAGAAATTTGCATCAAAAACATTAAGCCAATCCGGTGTAGTTTTGCATTCTCAGCAATACCACCGGATTTGTTTTTTGTAATAATTAACAACCGTTAGATTTTTGATTTATAATTCGTTTTTTACTTTTGCTATTGTATTATTAAACTCAAAAAATGATTCTCAAAGAACAGGTTAAAGACCTCAATGATCGCCGGGATGCGTTAAGGAGGCATCTTTGACTACGATCAGAAGCTATTACAATTACAGGAAGAGGAATTAAAAACTCAGGATCCGGACTTCTGGACCAACCCCAAAGAAGCTGAAGCTCAGATGAAAGTGATCCGTTCGATCAAAATCTGGACCGATGGATTCAAACAAGTTGATCAGAGCATGGAAGACTTTCTTGTTCTGTACGATTTTTTCGAGATGGGCGAAGCTACAGAATCCGATATCGACCAACATTACGCTGAAACATTGAATCTTATCGAAGCTCTCGAAACAAGAAACATGCTTCGGAAGGAAGAAGATAAACTTGGAGCCATCCTGCGGATCAATGCAGGTGCCGGAGGGACCGAAAGTAACGATTGGGCCGATATGCTCATGCGCATGTACATCAGGTACGGTGAAAAACAGGGATATAACGTTAAAACAATAGAGTTTCACGAGGGTGACGAAGTCGGTGTAAAAAGTTGCACCATTGAGTTTGAAGGCGATTACGCCTATGGCTACCTGAAAAGCGAAAATGGCGTTCATAGATTGGTTCGCTTGTCTCCATTCAATGCACAAAACAAGCGCATGACCTCTTTTGTCTCAGTTTTCGTTTCTCCGGCGGTTGACGACAGCATCGAAATCGAAATCAAGGACTCCGATATTACGTGGGATACTTTCCGGTCGAGCGGAGCAGGCGGACAGAACGTCAACAAAGTGGAAACCGGAGTACGTTTGCGCCACGCTCCAACGGGTATTATCATTGAAAATACAGAAAGCCGCTCCCAGTTGGGCAATAAGGAAAATGCCCTTCGCCTGTTGAGGTCTCAGTTATACGAACTGGAACTTCGCAAGCGCCGTGAAATCGAAGAGCAAATCAACGCCTCCAAAAAGAAGATTGAATGGGGTTCGCAAATACGATCCTATGTTCTCCAGCCCTATAAGCTGGTTAAGGACGTTCGAACAGGATACGAAACCGGAAACGTTCAGGCAGTTCTCGATGGGGATATAGAAGGTTTTATAAAAGCATTCCTGATGGAATTTAGTGATGAGGAGTAATAAAACCCAAAACAAAGCATAAAATGAAAGCAACAATCAGACTAGCTGAACGCAAAGATATTCCGGGAATACTTGAAATATATTCGCCATACATAACCGACACTTCAGTTACTTTCGAGGAAGAAATACCCAGCGAAGAATCGTTCTGGACCCGTATGCAGGGAATAATGGCTGAGCTGCCCTTTTTGGTTTGCGAGATCGATGAAAAGATTGCCGGGTATGCGTATGCGTCAGGATACAGAAGCAGGGCATCGTACCGATGGAGTAAAGAAGTTTCGGTATATATTCATCCTGATTTTCAGCGAAAGCGAGTTGGGCACGCGCTTTACACCAGCTTAAACGAGATGATTCGCTATCAGGGCGTTGCCAATCTTTTAGCAATCATCACTATGCCGAATGAGCCCAGTGTTGCATTTCACGAACATTTCGGATATGTAAAATGTGCTGAATTTTCAAAAATCGGCTACAAACTAAATCAATGGCAGAATGTAGGCTGGTTCGAATTATTCATTCAAGACGAAAACGAACCGCCAAAAGAAAGAATTCTTCCGTTAAGCGAAATAATTGAACTGCCTGTTTTTCAGGAAGCAATAAAAAGAGGGCTTGATAAACTTAAACTATAAAAAACTGTTTAACTGAGGACTTTCTAAACTGCGTTCAATCATGACCGAACCGAGCACCCGATATAACAACCGCGAAATAAGTTGGCTTTCGTTCAACGCGCGCGTTTTGCAGGAAGCTGAAGATCCAACAGTTCCGCTTTTCGAACGCATCAGGTTTCTCGGAATTTTCTCGAATAACCTCGACGAATTTTTCAGGGTTCGGGTCGCCACGGTAAGACGAATGCTTGAGTTAGGCAAAGACGACGAAACTCTTCTGGGCAATTTTACGCCAGTGGAACTCTACGAGAAAATCATGGAAATTGTCGT
>DAOPZV010000252.1:0-4455 GCA_035353575.1 Prolixibacteraceae bacterium
AATAGGTGCAGGTCATTTTATCCAGATCCACAATCCATTTTTCGATTCCTGTTTCGGCACAGTGCGTACAAAAGGTGTAATAATTCGTTTCGCCGCGCTGGTGCTTTTTCAGGAAGTCAACAAACGTTGCTTTATCGCCTTTTTCGGCAATGAGAAGTTCTTCATACTGCGGACTGGATTGGGTTTGATACGCATTTGCCCCGAAATATTCGGTGTGGCTGTCTTTCACCCAGGTTTCGAAACCTGTAACTCCCAGCTGTTTAATCTCCTGAATATACTTCGGAAAGTCGGCACCCGATTTCACTTTCTGGTGCGCCTGTTCAATTTGTTCGACTGTAAACATAGCTTTGAATTTTAGCAGTTCTAACAAACTTTCAGGCGAGTTGTTGCAGATAAATTGAAATGACGGAGAAAGTGTTCTGAGGTTAACTCAAACGATATTGATACCGTCATCCCGAATTTATTTCGGGATCCAACATTCAACACAAGGAGATCCTGAAACAAGTGCAGGATGACTACATTTGCGATAGAACCGCTCAAAAAAACTTCTGGAAAATCCGGACAAGAATCGATACGATCACGCTAATCAGAATCATCGTGGTGATGGGCGCATAGAACCTGAAGTTGTCCTTTTCAACCCGGATATCGCCCGGAAGCCGGCCCAGCCAGTTTAGCTTATCGCCTGCAAAATACACGATTACACCCACCACAACCAGCAATAGTCCAATGCCAATGATGATTTTTCCTGTTTGCTGCATGTTCCTGGTTTATTTTTAATTCAATGTCGAATATACTGCAATAAACCATAAAAACACAATGGAAATGTATAGCAGTTTCACATTGTGTTTTGTGTGCAGTATTTGCTGTTAATGATTAAACTCCTTTTTCAGTTGTTCAACCAGTTCTTTTTGTTTGGCGGTGAGCTTCTCGGGTATGCGTATGTTCAGCTGCACGAATAAGTCGCCATGTTTGTTTTTATTGTCGTACAACGGCATTCCCTTGCCTTTCAAGCGCAGAACTTGTCCGTTTTGAGCCCCAGCCGGAACTTTCACCTTTATTGTTCCGTCGAGTGTATTAATCAGGGTTTCGCCACCCAGCATTGCTGTGAAAAGATCAAGCTGATGCGTGGTTTTCAAGTCGTTGCCATGCCGTTCAAAAGCGGGGTGCGGCGTCACTTTTACACGTACAAACAAATCTCCGTTTTGTGCGGCGTTCCGGCTTTTGCCTCCTTTGCCTTTTATTCGCAGCAATTGGTCGGTGTAAGCTCCCGGTTTGGTAGTAATCCTTAGTTTTTCGGTGTCGAGCTGCAATATACGGCTGGTTCCGTGATACGCTTCGTCGAGGCTGATTTCCATTTCGGTTTCAAAGTCCTGACCTTTAAATGCGGTGTTGTTTTTTGCCGAGCCAAATCCTCCGGTACGGTTTCCGAAGAATGCTTCGAAGAAATCAGAGAAGCCCGATCCTCCGGCACTTTTGCCGAAAATGTCGTTTAAGTCGCCTTCGTAGTAAAAGGTTTGTCCGTTTTGGTTGCGGAAGCCACCTTCAAACGGATTTCCCGACGAATAGCCTCCGCTTTGACTGAACTGATTCCAGTTTTCGCCGAGTTGGTCATATTTCTTCCGTTTTTCGGGGTCGCTCAATACCTCGTTGGCTTCGTTCACGAGCTTAAACTGATCTTCGGCCGCCTTGTTCCCCTCGTTTTTATCGGGGTGATACTTAATGGCAAGCTTTCGGTAAGCTTTCTTGATCTCATCTTGCGAGGCTTTTTTATCGACGCCTAAAATTTTATAATAGTCTTTGTATTCCATATCATTAAGCCTTTTTGCAATTGTTGCGAGGGTGCCCGGAATACTAAATGAGGATCCAAAATTCAGTGTAAATCTGTGAGAGAATATAAATAATAACACAGAGCTTCACAGAGTTTCACAGAGAAAAGTTACCGTGAATGTTATTTTATGGACGACCTCAATACTTTTCCGAACGGCCCGTTTTTCAACTGAGTTGATCAGCTGTTTTTCAAATCAGTACAGAAAAAGAAGGGAAGCCTCAGCAGCTTCCCTAATCTCTTTTCTTTATACGATCAATCCTGTTGTCCGTTACTGAATCTCTACGGTTCTTGCCGGCTTTGGTTTGGCTTCTTCCTTTTTCGGAATCACCACTTTCAGGATGCCGTTTTCGTACCTGGCTTCAATTTTTTCGGCATCGGCAACGTTTGGCAAAGTGAACGAACGGCAGAACGACTGATAACTGAATTCACGACGGGTGAACTGTTGTCCTTCTTTGGTTTCTTTTTCGGTTTGCTTGTCCGACGAGATGGTTAACAGATTGCGGTTTACCTCAATTTTAAAATCGTTTTTACCAAAACCGGGTGCTGCTACTTCCACTTCAAAGTCTTCGGTGCTTTCTTTCACGTTTACCGAAGGAAGCGTGGTGTTGGTTTTCGAGTAATTGCGGTTTGCGAAATCGAACCAATCGTTTTCAAATAAATTGTTGAACAAGTTTGGGTAATTGTTTGAAAATCTAACAAGTGACATAATTTAATCCTCCTTATTTTAGTTTGACTTATTTTTCATTTACATCCTCTGTTTTTCAAACCAAATACCAATTGAAGGTCGTGTCAGTGTTAAAAAATATTATGGAGTTGATTAATTGCGAATTAATTGAAAATGGAAATTTCTGGTAGATGACATATTGGCGCCTTTATATTATATCATCATGCCATATTGGCTGAATTGTGCATTTTTTATATCCTGAAGCTGAGATTGAAGTGTTGTCTTGCTCCGAGGCAGATCTGTTTTGTGGTATAATTGGGGAAATACTATTAAATCTCTTTTATATTGGCTATATCTGCGATGTTGAATTTATGCAATCCGCATTCATTAACTTTCAATTGAAGAATCTTTCCGTCATCAGTAATAACCAGGTTGCTAATGTATGAGCCTTGCCCGTCAGAAAACTCACATCCGGAGTAATTTGGCCAGATTTTTTTTGAAATAGTTTTTTCGCGCAACGAATAGAGATAGAATGAATCGCATCCTTCGATGACAATCAGACCAAATTTGTTGCAATAATCAGGATTTAGGCGATATCCAAAGTCGGGACTTCGATTTATTTTGAGGTAAATTCTTTCGCAAACGGAATCGTTTAAATTTTTGTCGCGGATTATAAAAAGCCTGTAGCTATCGCCAGCAGTTTTATCAAAGGTCGTTGAATCAGAACAAATGCAGTATTGCTTATTTGTTGAAGAATCTAAAATGCATTCTCCTACCTTGTATTCCTGTCCGTTACTAATGAAGGGGAAAAAGAAAATCAAAAAGTAAAGAAGTCGTTTCATTGATTCCAAGCGTTGTTTTAATTTGTCAGAAATGTTGGTGTGCAAGTTTTTGTCGTTGCAGATTTCGAAGAATGCCAAGAAATTAGAAGAGACAATGGACTGACGACTATCGCAATGCAAATTTCAATTTGTTGGCTGTTGTTTTTTAGATTATTACATTTTTTTTCAATTCAAAGACTTCTCTACCTAATATGTTTATGCGGCAATCAGGAGTTATTCTTATTAAAAATTTATCAGTCTGAAAAGGGAATCCAGTTTTTACTATTTTAAAAAGTAAAAGATAATATCCTTTATCGTCTGATTTAAAAACACTAGATTCATCAGCATAGTATCCTAATGATTCCGCTAAAAACCTTGCCTCTGAAATATCATCAATCTTATCCAAGAACAGTTTTAAACTATCGAGTTTGGTGATATATTGGAAATTATTTTTGTTTAGTAGAATAATATACTTACTTTCTCTTGTGAATGTGTAATTTTCAATGTCAAATCCTTCTATAAAATTTGAAGGTTTAGGTAGTGTATTTATCAAGGTGGAATCTGTTATGTAGGTTAGAGAGTAATATCCAGGTCCATTTTCGAATAACGCCCAATCTTTATGTTTTTTATTTATTGTGAAATTGTTATAATTAATCGGTGGTAAAGGTTTATAATCTTTATCGATACTAATCTCTTTATATGAACAAGAAATTAGATTAATTATTATCAGAAAAAGTAATAAAAATCTAATCATAGTATTGTTTTTAAATAACCATTAATATTTGTATACACCCCAATTGCATGTATTTCCTTTTTATATCATCAGATTTATGGTGTGTAATCCAAGAAATCACAGTGTACTTGCAATATAAGTCCTTCGTCGTCGTTAAATTGCATCGCGCAGATTTTATCAATTTGTCTCGACGTCATACAATTCTAACCGCTTAACATTCTGCCACTTCTTCAAATTTACGAAAAGCGACGTACAAATCATAACTTTTCTACAATTTGTATTTAATTTAAATAATTGATAAACTGAGTCTTGGTTTCTGTCTTTCTAAGTCTCTACTTATTTGTTTGTCGCTCGCTGCAACTTGATGAAGTAAATTTGACAGAGAAATTTTAAAAAACGTTTACACACT
>DAOPZV010000253.1:0-4402 GCA_035353575.1 Prolixibacteraceae bacterium
TCGTTGATTCCGCGTTTTTCGTTTGGTTTTGGCCCCATTGTGAAGTCGATTTTAGCGCCCTTCATTAAATCTTCGTGGCTCAACCAGTTTTTTGTATAGTCTTTCCCGTTGAATTTTGCAGCCTGGATGTATTTATTGTCGGCGCTGTTTTCCGGAGCACTGATAACTACTTCCTTGCCATTTTCGAGCGACAGGGTTATTTTCTTAAACAGCGGTGCTCCAACAACGTATTGTCCGCTGCCAGGTGTAACGGGGTAGAAACCCATGGCCGAGAATACGTACCAGGCCGAAGTTTGTCCGTTGTCTTCGTCGCCACAATAGCCATCAGGAGTAGGAGTGTAGAGCTTATTCATCACTTCGCGTACCCATTTCTGAGCTTTCCATGGTTCTCCGGCGTAGTTGTACAGGTAAATCATGTGCTGAATCGGCTGATTACCATGTGCGTAATTGCCCATGTTCATGATCTGCATTTCGCGAATCTCGTGGATGACGGTACGGTAATAAGAGGCATCGAATATTGGTGGAACAATAAAAACAGAGTCGAGCATGTGTACAAACTCTTTTTTGCCGCCCATCAGGTTAACTAATCCCTGCACATCGTGGAAAACCGACCAGGTGTAGTGCCATGCGTTTCCTTCGGTAAAAGCATCGCCCCATTTATACGGATTGAAAGGTTTCTGGAAAGTTCCGTCTTCGTTGCGCCCGCGCATCATTTTAGTTTCCGGGTCGAACACATTGCGGTAATTTTGGCAACGTTTGGCAAACAAGTCAATTTCTTCCTGCGGACGTTTCAGTTCTTTAGCCAGGCGCCAGATGGTCCAGTCGGCAAATGCATATTCGAGGGTTCGCGCAGTATTTTCTTTAATCTTCACGTCGTACGGAATATATCCTAAGCGGTTGTAATAGTCGCAGCCTTTGCGGCCAACCGAGGTAAGCGGACCTTCAGTTTTTGTATTTTTAATTACTGCTTCATAAAGCGTATTAATGTCGTAACCGCGGCATCCTTTCAGGTAAGCGTCGGCAACAATGGTGGCAGAGTTCGAGCCAATCATGCAATCGCGGTGCCCAGGGCTGGCCCATTCAGGCAAAAATCCGCTTTCTTTATAGGCATTTACCAATCCCTCCTGAATTTGAGAATTAAGACTCGGGTACATCAGGTTAAAGAATGGGAAAACAGCGCGGAAAGTATCCCAGAAACCGTTGTCGGTAAACATGGCACCTGGCAGAACTTCGCCGTTGTATGGACTGTAGTGAACCATTTTGCCGTTTTTATCGAATTCAAAAAACTTGCGGGGGAATAGCATTGCCCGGTACAAGCATGAGTAGAATGTCCGAATCTGATCGGTTGTTCCACCATCGACCGAGATACGTGAAAGACCTTTATTCCAGATTTCTTTTCCTTTTTGGCAAACCTGGTCAAACGAATCGTTGCCCAACTCTTTCAGGTTTAGTTCAGCCTGATCAAAACTGATGAACGACGAAGCCACCCGCGCATTTACCTGTTCTCCGCGTTTGGTTACAAAACGGATAGCAGCACCAACATGATCGTCCTGAAGTTCTGATTTCCCGGCAAGCACTTCTTTACCGCTCCAAACCTGGCTTTCGGCAAAAGGCTTGTCGAATTTAATTACGAAATAGTTTTTGAAATTCTTTGGAACGCCGCCGTCGTTTTTGGTGGTATAGCCAATCACTTTGTTTTCTGAAGGAATAATTTTGATGTACGAACCTTTGTCGAATGCATCAATAACTACCCACGATTTTTCGTTCTGCGGAAAAGTAAACCGAAGGATTGCTGCGCGTTCGGTAGGCGTAATTTCGGTGGTAACATCATAATCAGCAAGATAAACGCTGTAGTAATGTGGTTTGGCCACTTCGGCTTTGTGCGAAAACCAGCTTGCGCGTTCGTCGCCATCGAGTTTCAAATCACCGGTTTCAGGAAAAAGCGAGAATTGACCGTAGTCGTTAATCCACGGACTTGGCTGGTGAGTTTGTTTAAAGCCCTGGATTTTGTATGCCCGATAGCCATAAACCCAGCCGTCGCCCATTTTGTTGGTTTGCGGTGTCCAGAAATTCATACCCCATGGCAAGGCAATGGCAGGATAGGTGTTTCCGGTTGATAATTTATACTCCGAGTCGGTTCCCATCAGGGTATTTACCTGATCGACAGGAGAGAACGTCTGTGCCTGAATGTTGATTGCAAAGAATCCCATCAGGAACAGAAAAATAAAAAAGGTGGTTCGTTTCATTGATTTAGATTATAAATTTATGTGTATGACGAATTAAATTTTCGGTTTTCAAAAATAGCATTTAAAGCCAATGGCATTCTACTTTATACAGGCTCGGAGTTAAATTTACTCAGATTTATTTATTCCAAAGATCGGGGGTAGAGCCGTGGTCGGCCGGTTTGGCAAATGCTTGCCGGGAATGGCTATACTCTCCGGTCGCGAAGTAGTGATTTTATATTTGAGCGCCATAAAATTGAATTTATCCCAATTGGCGGGCAATTCGGGCGTAATGTCGCGAAAGGCAAATTTCTTTCGGGAGACTTTCTTGGAGCTATCAGACTGAATTTCATTTTTGTAATTTGGTTGGTTTAGGGTTTACAATACTTTGTTAAAAGTATAGATTTAATCGATAAAACGGTTCTATTCAGCACTGTAAAAAAAAGGCCGGACCCGAAAGTCCAGCCCTGACGAATTACTCGCGAATAAACAATGAAACCTATGAAAATTAGCGTTTCGTATAGTTGGTTGTTTTTTATTTATCGGGTTGTGATAACCAGATTTTTACCTTTTAGCAAATCGCTGTGGTGGATGAAATATCCATCGATTTTTTTGCCGTCGTAAATGATACTTTCAATCTTTTTTCCTGAATTCTTTTTGATGATGTTGAATGTTTTATCTCCAAGCGCAAATTCGACTTTGTCGAACAACGGCACCGAAACAATGTACTCTGGATCGGCAGGAGAGAAGGTGTACAAACCAATGGAAGTCAGCACATACCAGGCCGAGTTTTCGCCTGCATCGTCCATTCCTGAGTAAGCCAGTTTGTATTTGCCCATGTCGTAAAACCTATCCATGATCTGGTCGAGTCGGGCCTGAGATTTTTCCTGTTTGCCAACAAAATAATACAACCACGGAAAACTGTGATCGGGCTGGTTGCCATGGCAATACTGGCCAATAAATCCTGAAATGTTGTAGGCTTCCCATCCTTTGTATGGCGTGGAAAACAGCTCGTCGAGCTTTTGCTCAAATGCAGCAGGACTTTTATACAAACCAACCAGACCCTTTACATCGTGCGGTGCAAAGAACGACGATTGCCAGGCATTGGCTTCGCGATACATGTACTCGTAGTAAATGGTTTCCGGATTGAAATTTTTGATCCATTCACCATTGGCAAGTTTCCCACGCATCAATCCGGTCGATGGGTCGAACATGTTTTTGTAGTTGCCGGTGCGTTTCATCAGCATTTCGTAGTCTGTTGTATTACCTAAAGCTTTGGCCAGTTGGGCTACAGCATAATCGTCATAGGCATATTCAAGCGTTTTGGTGACTCCGGCAGCAGCAACGGTTTCGAGTTTCGGATCGGCTAGATCAGGTTCGGAGATGTAGCCTTTTTCGATGTATTCCATTCCACGTGGACGGCTGTGGTTTTCCATGGTGGCATTCCGTAGCAGCAGGTTGTAGGCACTTTTTACATCGAAACCGGTGATTCCGCGGAGGTACGAACCGGCCACAAATGGAGCTGCATGGTCGCCGTGAAAAAAGGTTGGCATAAATCCGCCTGATTTTTCACCTTTGTCAATCAGCGATTTGATTACATTTTCGGTGACTTTCGGCGAGAGCATTCCGAGCAATACCAACTTATTACGGTAGTCGTCCCACAACGAAGGTTCGGTGTAATAATCGAAGCCCATATTGGCAACGTTGCCTTTTACGTCGGTGTACTGACAGTTGTAGTCGCTGCGTAAAGCGGGCCACAAAAACGAGCGGTAAAGGGTAGAGTAGAACAGTCCTTTTTGACGTTCAGTTCCTCCGCTGACTTTGATTTTCGAAAGCAGACTTTCCCATGTTTTGGTGGCTTCGTCGCGCACTTGCTGAAAGCTTTTGCCCAGCATTTCTTTTTCCAGATTTTCCTTGGCATTTGCAATGCTCACGAACGAAAACCCAATTTGCAACTCGAGCGGATTAGGCGAATCAGCAAAGTTTACAATGGAGATTTCATGTTTTTCGCCTTTTTGCGATTCAATGTTTTTGATGGTGTGGTTGGCTATGGCGTAGAAATACATTTTTTCGCCCGTTTGCTGAAAACCTTTGAAAACATGTTCGCCTTCCTGGTTAATTTCCCAACTGCGAACCCGTTCGTTCGAGCTACTCAGATCGGCAATCAGCTTTTTGCCCTG
>DAOPZV010000254.1:0-4394 GCA_035353575.1 Prolixibacteraceae bacterium
GATTTAACCAACCCGAAAGTTCAGGATTTTGTTTTTGGCGTGGTTGATGAAATGCTGACCAAAAATCCGAATATTGCTTTCATTAAATGGGATTGCAACCGTATGATGACCAATACCTATTCGCCTTATCTGAAAGAAAATCAGTCGCATGTTCAAATTGAATATGTCCGTAGTTTTTACAAGGTGATGGAACGTGTGCGGGCCAAATATCCGAAATTACCAATTATGCTGTGTTCGGGCGGTGGTGGCCGTGCCGACTATGGCGCCCTCAAATATTTCACCGAATTTTGGCCAAGCGACAATACTGATGCGGCTGAGCGCGTGATGATTCAGTGGGGCTATTCGTATTTCTTTCCGAGTATAACCTCGTGCAACCACATTACCACCATGGGCAAACAATCGCTGAAATACCGTACCGATGTGGCTATGATGGGCAAAATGGGTTACGACATCCGCGTTAACGAAATGACGCCGGAAGAACTGGAATTCAGCAAAACGGCAGTACAGAATTACAATCGCCTGAAAAGCCTGATCTGGAGCGGCGATTTATACCGCCTGGTGTCGCCTTACGAACAGGAACGTGCCGTTTTGATGTATGTGAGCAAAGACCAATCGAAATCGGTACTTTTCTCCTACGCACTTCATCCGCGCACGATGAGCCAATTTTATCCCGTTCGTTTGCAGGGGCTCGATGCGAATAAAACCTACAAGGTTGAAGAAATCAACAAGATGAAAGGTGGCCGCGGATTCGGAATGTTTGGTGGCGGAGGTTTCCCAAACGGAAAAACATTCTCGGGCGACTACCTCATGAAAGTTGGCCTTTCGTTGCCCAACAATAGCGAACTAACCAGCGCTGTAATTGAAATTACCGAAGTAAAATAATCTGAATTTGCCATAGAGCTGCTAGTGAGCAGGTGACTCAAAGTCACCCGCTCACTAATTTATTTTTCCTGCCTTAACAAGTGATCAGCCGATTGTAAAATCTTCAATTTTAAGTTTTCCGGATAGTTGGGATGTTCATTCAAAAATTGCTTGACAACATCAGCAGCTTTCCTACTCGAATGGCCTTTCAGTAAAGCATCCAGCCAATTCTTAGGGAAGAAAATGTCGCCGGTTCTTTGTATTTCCTGAAGCTTGTCTAAGGCTGGAAGAATATATTCCACTGCTTCATTTTGTCGGCTCGGATGGTTCAGAAAAGCCATTGCCTGTTCCACCCAGGGCTCGTGTTCGCGGTTTTCTTCCTGAAGAAGTGAGGTAAAAAACTTGTCGCGGTCAGCTTTTTCAGAACTTAAACTTTGACGTACAAACCTGAATTGCGCTTTTTTATCTGGATTAGCGATTCGGTTTTCTTGTTTATCCAGTATTTCCATGGCTTTTGAAGGCTGTTTTAGTGCTAGTTGGTAAGCCAGTTCGGTTTGTTGGTCGGCGCTCAGTTTAATGTCTTTGTGGCTTTCCGGATGGTTCAAACAATCTTCGAGTTTGGCCAGCGATTCATTACTTGTCGAAATTCGAATAATGCTATTGATAAGCGCTGTTTGCTGGGCTTTTCGTTTGGCATATTCACTCCAAAGTACGACTTCAAGCTTCTCCTGAGAGGCTTTTTGTTCGTCCAAAGTCGATTTATATATAAAACAGTATTCCAGGTTGCCCAGCATTCGTTCAAAAATCACACTATTGGGTTCCTGAGGTAATTCATTCATCAACATTTTCAGGAAAGCCTGTGACTTTATTTTACCTTCATATAGATTTTCAGCCAGATCGGTTAATACTGAAGCTCTCAGCAAATCATCGTTTAGCAGCGAAAAATGATTCAGGAAATAGTTAGCCGACAAGGAATCAAGCTCAACAAACCCGTAAGTTTTTCCTTTGGCATTCAGGTAAACCCAGTCAGGCGTGACAGAAAATTGTTTTTTGAGCTCCGTTTTTGCGGAGTTTAAGTCAATTTTGGAATGGGCTAATTGTCCGTTTTCAGGATAAACTAAATCCAGTTCCTGCGGCCAAACGCGGTTTTTGCCTGAAGGATCAATCTGCTCTATGGCCAGATCTTTACCAGCAACTTTTGCTTTCAGGTGTGGGCGTTCGGCCTGGTTTACCCAAATGTCCGACCATTGAACCAGCCCTTTATTTTCGCTTTTGCTTAGAATTGAAATCAGGTCTTTCCAGCCCGCATTGCCGTATTTGTTTTGCGATAAATATTGCTGAAGTCCGCGTTGCAATTCTTTTTCACCGGTTTTTTGTTCCAGCATTCGCATCACAATCGGCGCTTTGTGGTAAATAATGGCACCGTATAAACTCCCGGCGTCTTTCATGTTATCCAGCTGTTGACCGATGGGGTTGGCTCCCGAAGTGCGGTCAACCGAATAGGCTGCATCGTAATGGGCCAGCAAAAACTGGAGATCGAAATTGAAGGCCGGAAACATAGGCGTCACCATCTTGTCGGCAATAAAATTGGCATACACTTCCTTGAGCCAAACCTCGTCGAACCAAGGCATCGTTACCAAATCGCCAAACCAGATGTGTGCTGTTTCGTGCGCAATCAGGTTTGCCCGTTTTAACAATTGCTGCTGGGTAGGCTGTGCATCTAGAAAAAGGCTCGAAGCCTTGTAAAGTATGGCTCCCGGATGTTCCATACCGCTGTACTGAAACGACGGAATGGCTACCAAATCGTATTTATCGAACGGGTAGGGGATTTGGGTGTAGTTTTCGCACCATTTGATCGAGCGAAATACCAGCGAGAAAACCGAATCCGCATTATTCTTCAAATCGTCGGCTTTTTCGCGGTGATACAAAACCACCGTTCTGCCATCGCGGGTTTGGCTTAGCGTGTCGAACTTTCCGGCGCTAAAGGCAAACAGGTAGGTGGGGAGAGGTTTGGTCACTTTAAAATCGAGTGACTTTGTAGCTGCTAAAACTGCTTCTTTTTCGAGTGGTCCGTTGGCAACAGCTTTCCATTCGGTTGGAACAGTTAAATGCAATTTAAACTCTGCTTTTAAATCGGGCTGATCGAAACACGGGAAAGCCGTTGAGGCGCGGTCGGGAACAAATAAGGTATATAAAAATTCAGGGTTTCGGTTGAGCGACCAATCGGGGCAGGTGTAACTCAGTTTCAGCTCATTTTTTCCTGAAAGCAAATGCGATTTGTCCACTACCAAATGACCGTTTTGAATGGATGTTTCAAATGGATGCCCGTTAGCTGAGATGGCGTATTGGGCGGTGGTGTCGCCTTTAAAATCGAGTTGCAAATCCGAATTTGCCGAATTTAGGTCAAATGTAATTGTTTCGCTGCCAGTTATTCTTTCAGAAATTTGAGCCGGAATTGCGAAGCTCAAATCATACTGAATGTTCGATATGGCGGCTTTTCGTTGCCGGGCAAGCTCCTGCGAAACGCCTTTATCGATGGGATCCTGAACATGTTTGCAGCAACAAAGTGTTGCCAATAGTGTGGCCAGCAATACTGATCTCATTAAATTGATTGTTTAATAAATCTATGAACGAACCGGCCGTTTCAGGATAATGGTAAATTGTTCGCCTTCTTTGTCATTAATAAATTCAGTATCCGGGTGATTTTTAAGGATTCGCGGAATACCAGAACCAATTCCTGAATAGGGCAAAATTTTTGTTCCATAGGATGCCAGCAACGGATTACGCATCACCGAGTTGCCGTTCTTGATATTTTCTACGGTAAGGTGGTTTGGCAAACTTCCCGGACTAATAATCTCAATCCGATCTTTGAAAATGAGCAGGCGAATTACGGCATTTTTGCTGTAATCGCGGTGCAGCAAAGCATTGACCAGTGCTTCTTCCAAAACACGTTCGTCAATTTCAAGTACGCCCGGACTATTAAACGAAGCTTCTTTTTGGATAAAGGCGAGGTTGTTTTTCAGGAAAAGCATGGCTTGCCGAAACTGGGCATCAATGGTTCCGGTACAGTCTCGTTTATCGATATAGAGGTCATCGCTGATTTCTGTGGTTGGAAAGTTGATGCCCCTGATCAGGCAATACGGTTTAAATGGTTCCACTGCCGTCGAAAACAAAAGTAAACCTGCCAGCGTGAGGTTGTTGTCTTTTGCCAGGTTCATGTTTTGCAGGATTGTCTTTAGGTCAACCTCCGAATCTTCAATCGTGATGCCTTTTTGTTTTTCGAAAAATGCCCTGAATTTTACTTCGTCTAAAAAAGAAAATCCAGCAGTAGTATTTAGCTCATCAAGTGTTAGTTGTGCATTTTGCTGAAACAAACGCATCAATTCCTGCGGCGAGGCCACTCGTTTGTCGCTTCCTGTTTTTACCCAAAAAGCACCTTTATTGTCCTGGTAAGGTTTCGCAACTCCTTCTGAAATTTCGATTAAGAGAATCATCTTACCATCAACCTGAATGGTTTGTGTCAATGGATAAAT
>DAOPZV010000255.1:0-4357 GCA_035353575.1 Prolixibacteraceae bacterium
TCAACATCAACAAAGCTACCGTTAAACCGGTAAAATACGCAAACCTGTATAGCGACAGTTACAAAGGTTCGGGTGAATACACGCTGGTGAACGGTGTTCATGGCACAACCAATCATGCCGACGGCGAATGGCAAGGCTGGGAAGGCAAAGATATGGATGTGGTAATCGACCTTCAGCAACAAACCGAGGTGAGCAAAATAACAACAAGCGCTCTCCAGAATTCAGGAGCATGGATTTTCTTCCCGAAAAAGGTTCAATTCTTTGTTTCGGCTGATGGCGCTAAATTCCAGAAAGTGGGCGAAGTGGTGACCGATGTCGATCCGCTTTCGAAAGACAAACAGGTAAAGGAATACGTAGTAAGTTTTGCTCCGGTGAAAGCTGGTTTTGTAAAAGTAGTTGCTACCAGCCTGGGTAAAGCACCTAAAGGCCACCAAGGCGCAGGCGACAATGCCTGGTTGTTTATCGACGAAATTGCGGTAGAATAAAAGCGGGGAACCCGGAGAACGGAAAAGGGAGAATGGAAACCGAGTTTCTTTCTCCCTTTCCCTTTTTCCCTTCCTCTCACAACGAGAACCAGTAACTTAATTTTATCAGGAATATATTGACGGGTTTCACGTTGCGAAGATCGCCCATTGCGTCGCCAACCGACGAATTGTATTGGTTTTGCGAATTGGTACGTTCGTTGCTCCACACGAAATATAACTGCGATCCGGGTTTGTATTCCCACCTGAAAACCAGGTTGCTGCGGAACTGGTTAAATGTAAAATCAGGATTATCTACGGAATAGGCTGGCGTAGCACCGGTTGCCTGAACCTGGTACGTATTGCCCACCAATTGAGTGTTGAGATACTTAAACCGGTCAGAATAGGAGTCGGCTTTAGGGTTAGTTACTTCCTTCAGTTTCGAGTATTTCCCAACCGAAGCAAACGGGCTGCCATAGTATTGAATCGATAAATCAGGAGTAATATTGTAATCTATTCGGAATGTAGCGCCCAGTGTTTTCTGGTTCAGGTGCCCCAAAATGTATTTGTTTCCGGTGCCCAGTGCCTTGGTATCAACATATTGCAGATTGTCCATATTTTCAGAATAATTGACGCTGGCCGAAAGCTTCAAAACATTGTACGGAATAACGATGGCTGTTGCTTCAATAAACGAGTTACGGAAGTTGTCGTTTCGCGCACTTGCACGATTGGCCGACAACTTAACCTGAAATTTCTTCGAAGGATCGGTATTCATGTTTAGGACACCTTTCCACAAGGCAGGTAAAAGCATTGCCTCGCCTCCGCGAAGTATGTTGTTGTCGAGTCCTTCATTCATATAATTTACTGAAGGAGCTATCTTCCAGCGGTTCAGGAACTCAAAACTTGAAGAGAAAGACAGGATGGAATACAGGTAATTGAACCCGTAATCCCAGTTGTTGTTTTGAGAGAGCGCAACATTATACGTGCGAAAAATTGAAACCGGTTTATTCACAAAATACGACAAGTCAGCCTGTTGCGAAACAAGGTCGGCTTTTGTCATAAATCCAATATCATTCAAATCGAGACCAGGAGAACGCCAGTTGATTTCGGTAGAATAACGCCACAAGCCTTTGCTGCCTTTCCCGATTTTAACTCGCCCCCCTTGACCCGATAACGACGTTCTGTTTGGGTCGTAATTCATGTAATTGGCATCGGGTCGCTGGAAATAACGGGCAGAGGCCAATTGCAGGTTGCGAATTGCTTCAGCGCTTCCGTTTATGGTGCTTCCAATGATTTTGGCATCAACAAAAAATTCTTTATCATGCCATTGATGCAGCAAATCAATACCTCCTGAAAAGGCATTTTGATTGAGAAATTCGAGGTGCGAATCGTTAATAAAACGGTTGGTTGCTGTAAAAATACCGCCAAGCACCGTAGTGCCTTCGTGAAAGTCTTGCTGAATGCGGCCTACAGTGTAGCTTGTAAGTGGCTCAACCCGTAGTTTACTTTTTTGCCCGTTTGTTGAAAGATCGGCTTTTTCGCCTTCTGTCATACTTTGCAAAATGCCCACTGCAAGTCCGTTTTTGCTTTTTCCACTGATTTTTACCGCACTTAAAATGGATGTATTATCGGGATAATCGATGTATTGATTGGCCTTAAGTTCAGGATGATAAGATGGAGTTTCGCCAATCCGGCGGGTATAAAACATTTTGTCGTCGCCCAGTTCAAAATTGAAGATATTTTTCCCTTCGAGAAAGAATGGACGCTTTTCTTCGTAGAAAGTCTCAAAAGCGGTGAGGTTCATCACAGACGGATCGGATTCTACTTGTCCGAAATCGGGGTTGATGGTGAAGTCGGCCGTGAAATTGCTCGAAAGACCAATTTTGGCATCGAGTCCGGCATTCCCAAGCCACGAGCGGCCCTTGCTGGCAAAGGGATTTTGTGGTATTTTTTCGAATGTTTTTAGCTTGCCCAGAGTATAAGGCATTATTTCGATGCGCCGCGATTTGGGCAGGTCTTTTATTCCGCGTAATTCGCCAAACAGGTACAACATTCCCGGGCTGGTTGAAGTTTGCGGTTCCCAGTCGCTTTCTTCCTGAAGACGGTCGATCCAGCGCCAAACATGCAAACCCCAGACTTGCTCTTTATCATTGCTGTACCGCAACTGGCTGAGCGGAATTTGGTATTCGGCAACCCAGGCCGAATCTTCCAGCCCGGTTTTCAGGTACCACACGGCATTCCAGTCCAGTTCAGGAACCATGGGGTTGGTAAGAATAAGGTCTATTTTTTGTCCGGCAGCGGTTACTGAAAATTCAAATCCGGTGCGATGGTCGTGGTAACTATCAAAATTCACCCCAGCCTGTTCCCCGATAAATTCGTCGCGTCGTCCGGCTTTTCTCGATATTTTGTGCGGCTCCTTGTCGAATGCCCGAATGGCGACATAGATGTTTTTGTCGTCGTACAATATTTTGAACTGGGTTTCCTGGCTCGGTTTTGCGCCTTCCTTGGGAATCCATTGCACAAAATTTCCTCCCCATTCGCCGGTTTTCCAACATTCGTCGTTCAGTTTTCCATCGATTACCGGTTTGGGCGTAGTTAGCCTTGTTGTAGTGTAAATTCTGGAAGGCTGATTGCTCTGTGTAGTATCTTTGTTTGATATAGCCGCCTTTAATTGAAACGTAAAAAAAATACAAAAGAAGATTGCAGGGATAATTCTCAGACACATTAGGTTAAGTTTAAGGTGTTTTTAGTTTGGTTAAGAGTGTTGTTTGTATAATTGTTTAAAGTACAAAATAGACAATTAATGCCGGTTTTAACCTTAATTGATGCAAAAATAGTTTTGGAGGAGACAAAAATGATGGACAAAGATTCTTTTATCTGTCTATGCCTTAGTTCTGTTCATCGGTCTTGGCGGCTTAACAACAATTTCGTACCTGCATTCGGGGCAAATGTAGGCTTCGCAGGCGGTGCAGGCAAAACAGTTGCTGCACGAACGTTCGAGCTGTGTTTTATCCCACGACTTTCCGCAGTGGGTGCAGGTTACCTGATTCTTATTTTCCTCCATATCCTGACCTATCTGGAAGGATGAAGTACAAAAATCAATTTCACCAAACCGAATAAAACCACTTGCGTGAAAATAATGGTAGCTCCTGAAGGGATATCGGCAAAATACGAAATCAATAAACCAATGAAGGAGGCTAGAAATGCAAAAACTACTGAATAAACCATCATCCGGCTAAATTCACGGGTCAAAACATTGGCTGTGGCTTGTGGTATGGTCAGCAGCGACAAAATCAGGATAATGCCAACCACACGGATGTTCAAAACAATAGTTAGAGAAATTAAGATCATCAGGAGATAGTTGAACAAATCAACCGGCAAATCGGAAGTTCGGGCAAAATCTTCGTCGAAAGCGACGTATAAAATGGTGCGGTAAAATAAGGTGAAAAACAGCACGATAATGGCCGAAAGCGCCGCCATCAGCCAAAGTTCGGCCGACGAAACGGTGAGAATACTGCCAAAAAGATAGCTCATCAGGTTGGGTGCGTATCCGGGTGTCATATACACAAAGATGATCCCGATAGCCATTCCGAGCGACCACCATATTGCAATTGAAGAATCCTCGCGCACTTTTCCCTTACTGCTGAAAAGCTGGATCCCCATTCCCGACAAAATAGAGAAAATACCTGCTCCAATCAGTGGATTGATGCCCATGTAATAGCCCATGCCAATGCCGCCAAATGACGCATGCGTGATTCCGCCGCTAATGAAAACAATCCGTCGCGAAACAATGTACGTGCCAACAATTCCGCACGAAATGGCTGCCAGCAGCGATGCCCAAAAGGCATTCACAAAAAAGTCGTATGAAAACAGTTCAATGATTGTGCCCATGATGT
>DAOPZV010000256.1:0-4292 GCA_035353575.1 Prolixibacteraceae bacterium
TAAAACTATATTAAAAACAAAAAAGAATTCCGGCCATCGCGGAACTCTTTCGTTGTACAAACATATATAAATTTTTTCTTCTTTGCGACCCCTATGTTTTTAAAAACAATTAAATTCTTGTATCTGAAATTGTTTGGGGCCTGAATTTCAGAAATTGGGAGACTGCTAAGCGTGCTGAAGACCAGGCTAAGTGTGCCGAATTGAGGGCTAAGTATGACCAATGCCTGGCTGCCGGGGATGGAAGCCCGGCCGGGGGCGTTGAATGGCCGGCTATGTATGCTTTATTGTCGGCTATGTCTGCTGAACGGGCAACTGGCAGCGCTTAATTGCTGGCTATGTGTGCTGAACCGTCGGCTATGTATGCTGTGTGTTTGGCTGTGTTCGCTTCATGTTTAGCTATATGGGTAGTGCGGTTTTTAACCTCCATTTTTACAAAAAAAGTGCGGTTAAAAACCGCACCACCCCGGAATTATTTGGGGACAGGTTCCTCTGCTTTTTTAGCTGCAACTCCCATCCGCCTCACCACCTTGCTAAAGGTGAACTGTTCTTTTTTCAGTTTATCGGCTTCGTAGTATTTGGCCGCAATTTTACTGACGCCGATTACCTCGTCGTAAATAGCATTAAATGTATCAATCCCTTCCTGCGAGACCTCTTTGGTTGTCGATTTCAGCCCTTCCTGATTAAGATTGGCTTCCTGCAATTGGCTGGCGTAACCAACTAATGTTTCAATTAGGGCGGGGTTGGCGCCTTTGCCTGTTATTTCGCTTTTCAATGAGTCGGTCATTCCTTTCCTGAAACTGTAAAGCGCTTCGATCAACGCTTCCTGCTTCATGTTTTTCAGGTTTTTATCGATGCCTAATGTTTTCAGTATTTCGTCTGCCCTGTTTTTGAAATCAACTTCTATCTGGGTTTTAAGAAAACTAAGGTCGCGCAGGGCAGGCTTCATTATTTGGTTGAGCAATTCGGTTGCTTCGCGCAGAGATTGTTTTTTGTCGAGCCCAAGGAAAGTTTCGATGGCCAAATCAATTTTCTGTATCAATTCAGACAGGTAAGCTTCTGTCCAGTTTGAACGGGCTGTGCTTAATTCGCCCAGGTTGGCCTGCATGCTTTGCAAAATGGTTTTTGCCGCCATGAGCATTACCACATCTTTGTAGCTGTAATTTCGAAGTGACATAAACGTTTAGATTTTGAGTTAATAATTTAGGATGAGATTTTTAACTAATTTCGCACAAATAATTATGAAAGTCAAGTAAATTTCAGAAAAAAGCCGAAGCTTCGCTTTGCACGAGACCCCGACTTCTATTTGCCAATTTCAGTGTTTCACAATCATTTTCTTTGTTATCACTTTGTCGCCAATGGTGGCTCGTACGATGTAAATTCCGTCCTTCCAATCCGATGTATTGACCCCCTGTTTATTCCCGCGGATATTAGAAGTCCTTAACTTTAACAGCTGAGTGCCTTCATAAATCTCAAGAGTCCAGTCTGTCTGTCCTTGAGCTATTTGCTCTCCACCTTGTGTTAATTCGATGGTAGCAACAGAGTTGGTGGGGTTCGGAGAAATATTCAATATGTCATCAGCAAAAACCAGTCCTTGCCTCATAAAACTAGCACCTTGTCCAAAGCAATCATTACCAGCACTTACGCTGACACTGAAATCAATATTACCACTAGCCACATAGTTCGTTCGAACATTTATGCTTTCAGTTCCCTGTCCAGAATCGATTGTTCCTCCGGTTACACTCCATACATAATTCGTAGCACCTTCACAAGGATCTACACTAAATAGACTCATTGATTTCGAGGGAAATTCTTGTCCATCAAATTCAAACCCTAAAATTGAAGTAGGAGCCTGAGCCGCTGTTGCTGAAGTTTCTACGTATTTTACCGGTAGCGTAATATTGCCACAACTCGAAATTAAGACAGCTTGAATGGCTCCGCCCCCATTCGCTGTAGCCCTAAATGTTGTCGGATTACCGGAAGGGTTGTCACAGGAAAGACCTCCACTTCCGGTCCAATTAACCGTTACACCAGGAGGAATGTTGTTTACCGAAAACTGCTCGCCAGAGGGGCAAACATAAGAAGTACCTGAGATAGCAGTTCCTGGTGGAACAATTGATTGAGATACAGCTATAGTAGAACTTTTTGATCCATTGCACCCAGTCATAGTTGCAATAATGTTTCCCGAACCGCAGCCTACCGTTACATCAATATAATTTGTATTACTACTTCCACTCCATCCATTTGGTAACTGCCACGAATAAGAAATTCCGGGATAGGAAGGCACCGTGTATCTATAGGTGGTGTTGTAAACAACGCTTGTTGGTCCTGTTATCGAAAATGGCTCAAGATTACGTGTGATTTGTAAAGTTGCAGCGGCGCTTTTTTGAGTATTTGCTTTTGCTTTAACGCTAATGGTAGCTGTTGCCGCAGATGCTGGGGGAATTACTGTTATTGAAGATGGCCCGACAAACGTTCCAGACTGGAAAGAAGTGGTTTGCCAGCCCGAAGGCAATGTCCACTCGAAATGGCGCGTTATCCATTTCCCCTGGTCATAGCCATTGTTTTCAGTGTTTACATAGTTGTTTAACGCTATTGTAACCGGGGCGGTTGAATAGCAGGGGATATTTTTGCTTGAGCCGCCTGCAAATGTTACTGTTTTGAACGTTAACGAAAACGGGCCGCATGATTTTGACACCGTACGTAAAATGCCCAAGTTGTCGGTATACTGAACCTGTAAAATGGAGGAATCGGGGTAGGCGCTTGCCTCAACATTTTTCCATATCACTGGTAATGTTGTCCTCAGTAAATTGTATTGCGGTGCATTACTATCATCGCGAACGGGAATTGCATTATTGCTGGTTGGCAAAATCCAACAATTAAAAGTATTACCCGTTCCGCCAACAAACGTATAAGTACACCTTGCGCGCGTGGCCGTAGGATTTGTACCTTCATTGATTGTTTGGCAAATTCCCCTTGTATTCATCACTATCAACGAACACAATAATGCAATATTCAAAATTAGTTTCATGGTAAGATTATTTTTTGTTTCGTTTTAAATTGATTAATGCATACGCAACGTAAAGCTCAAAAACCCTATTATTTGTTATATTCGACGGTTTCATAACTGTAATATCATTGACCCCAAATTCATAAGAAGCTCCGATCTGATATTTGGCATATCGCAGCCCAAGCCCGAGTTTTAACCCGTAATCAAAGCGGCGGTATTGCTCTCCCCAACGAATGGGCTGTTTGTATTCATAATATACATCGTTTATTGTTCCAGTTTGTTTATCTTTTCCAGATAAAGCTTCTCCCAGATAAGGCCCGGCCAGGGCAAAAAACGTCAGTTTTTTGCCCTCCACTGTCATTTTAAGTAAGACAGGCAGTTCTAAATAAAACAGGTCGTCTTTATATAGATAATCCTTTACATCCAGAGATTTTTGTTGTCTGAACCCTTTTGAAGAATAAAGAATTCCTGTTTCTAAAGAGAGCATATTCGATGATCGCTCCATAATGGGAAATTCAAGAATTGGCCCAAAATGAAAACCGGGGTTGCCTGAATTATCTGCAGTTACATTCCTGCCTCCCCATTCTTCTCTAATATGCGACAGGTTAAATCCGCCGCGGATACTGATTTCCTGGGCATAACAGTAGAAGCTACCCGTTAACAGGACCATGCAAAAAATAACTTTCTTAAATAAATCCATATGTTTAATTTTTAAGTGATTGATTGATGAATAATATTTTTTGCTGAGAATAGCAATTGGTTGTACTTAGGAGGCGGACGTTCCATACATTCAATTTTCAAATAATACTCGAAGTTAAATAAACATATACTATTGATTCCAAAAACCGCAAAAAGGTTGCTTCGGACACGGCGTATTTGATAACATAAAAATACAAGGAAGGAAATTTTGGTTTTGTCACAAAAATAGCTTATATGTTTAATCAGGTTGTTGGCGGGTAAAATGAGGCATCGTTTAACGGGCTCGAAATACAAACTCGCGCCAGCCAAAATAAATTTCAGAACAATTCACTCTCCGGATAAAATAAATTGTTCGTTACTTTGTTTTAATTATCAGATAAAATAAGCTTTTGAAAATGACCAGGCACATTCTAAAAATAGCTCACCCCATTCTGGCATTATTTTTCCTATTAGTTGGGAACAATGCCTGTAAAGACACAAACAACTCGCTGGTGCCATACGTGGAGGTAAACATGAACATCAACCCGGCAAATTACATTGAACTGAACATTCCGGGGGGCGTGGCTTATTTCAAGAATGAAGGCTA
>DAOPZV010000257.1:0-4291 GCA_035353575.1 Prolixibacteraceae bacterium
AAATCCATCAGATAATAGTAACCCAATGCACGAAGAAATCTCACTTCAGCGCGTTGTTTAACAGTAGCTGCATCAGTCATGCCTGCAGTTTGTTCCAGAAAATGATTGCTGCTCACAACAATAAAGTAAAGACGGGCGTACAGACCTTCGGTAGAAGTATTGGTCGATGACCAGCTGTTGCTGTTCAGTTCAATAACTTCGGCATCACCCCAGGCGCAGATTGCTTCGTCGGTGGTGAGTTCGTTTTGGTTCCATAAGCAACGATATAGAGAATAACGACCTTCATCCGGGATGTCGATGTCGTTGTTACCTGCTGCTCCTTGTTGTCCGGTTAATGAAAATGATGCATACACTTTGGCAAAAACAGCATCTTTGTCAAATGTTTGCGTTACCTGCGGATTTATTGGCGTAACATCCAAATCCCCCACGCAAGAAGTAGCACCAAACGTCACAGCAATAATTGCTGCCAGGGAATAATATTTAATATGTTTTAAATTCATAATGCTAAAAATTTAATAAGTTAATTAAAAGTTAAGACTTACGCCGATAACTGAAATAATAGGTCTTGGATAAAGATTGCCGTCAATACCACCAAATACTTCAGGATCCAAGCCTTTGTATTTTGTAATTACAAAAGGATTTTGAACGGTAGCATAAATACGACCACCTGAAATAATGTTCAGTAGTTTATCGAATGAGTAACCGAGTGTTATGTTGTCGCAACGTACGAATGAAGCATTCTGTATGTAGTGATCAGACATGAATTGAATGGTTGATTTTCCGGAGAATTTCGTTTCCATTGCAGTTCTGGTGACATTCGAATAATATCCGAGTGGTGACCAAAGTCCGCTGGTACCAACATTTAAGCGTCCTGCTTCAACAGCATTGTAGTTGTAATTACCGATACTTCCTCTGAGTGAGAAACCTAAATCAAAATGATGATAGGTAAGTTTTGAAGTTAATCCCATGGTAAAGTCGGCATTCGGATTGTGGTAGAAATATTTGTCGGCTTCATTGATGATACCATCACCACTGCGGTCAACAAAAAGACCTTCAATCGGTTTATTGTTTTTGTCGTAAACCTGTTCGTAAACATAGAATGAAGATGCCGGGAAACCTACTGAATGTGCCTGAGTGGTTCCCTGGAAAGTTCCACCGGTAGCAACGTAGTAGCCTTCTTCCGATCCGTTGGTAAGTTTGGTAATCTTATTCCGGTTGTAGGTAACGTTGTAGCCAATTTCCCAGGTCATGTCTTTGTTTGAAATTGCTTTTGCATTGATGGAAAATTCAGCGCCCTTGTTGGTCATGTTTCCGATATTGCTGATAACCTTGTTTCTGAAGTTGGTTCCGGCAGGTATCTGAACAACGTTGATAAGGTCTTTTGTGTCACGCTGATAAACATCCAGAGATCCTGTTAATCTTGAATTCCATAAACCAAAGTCCAAACCAACGTTATAAGTGGTTGTTTCTTCCCATTTCAGTTTAGGATTGTAAGCGTCCGGACGTGCAGTTGTTACATATTTGTTATCAAATTGATAGAATGCACCTTCCATACTTGAAGTATATACCGGAATATATGGATAATCACCCTGTAACAGGTTTTGTTGTCCGGTAATACCATAACCAAGGCGAAGTTTGAGGTCGGAAATGCTCCGTACATCTTTCAGGAAGCTTTCTTCGTTGATCTTCCAGGCAAATGCAAAGGAAGGGAATAAACCCCAGCGGGTATCTTCGGCAAATCTTGATGAAGCATCGTCGCGAAGGGTAGCTGTAAACAGATATCTGTTAAGCAGATTGTAATTCAAACGGCCAAAGAATGAAACCAGATAACTTTCTGTTGCAAAATATTTATTATTGTCTTTTGTTTTTTCAACATGATCGTAGTAGTCGTCTTTGCTGTCAACAACACCGTCCGAGTTGGTATCTGTTTTGAAAAGTCCCTTATAATCGTTTTGTTGTTCGCGATAGAAGTGTTGCCATTCATAACCACCCATGATATCAAAATTGCTTGAACCGAATTCTTTGGCATATTGCATGAAGTAGGTCAGCGATTCATTTTTCTTGTTGATCTGATCCCAACCCTGGCGACCGTAATAATTGTTACGGTTTGACATGGTAACCGGTTGCAGCAGATCCTGTTTACCTGTTGATATTTCAGTACCCAGGTTCAGGTGAGCAGTCAGTTCGGGCAGGAAAGGTAATTTGTAATCAAACGATGCGCTACCGATAAAGTCTTTCGATTTTGCGACGTCTGAGTTGAGCATCAGGGTGGCTACCGGATTGTATGTAGCCTGTGGGTTTTGGATAATTCCGATTTTATCATCGGTCTGATACCATGCCCAGTAACCTCCGAATTTGCTTTGGAATGGTTCTTTCGAAGATTCGACTGTCTGAGTCGGGTCCATGGCAACGGCAGCTCCAATTGCACCGGTATCGGCATAACGGGTTTTCGCGTACATTCCCTTTGCACTCAGGTTAACTTTCAAAGCGTCGTTGAAGAAGGATGGATTTAAATTGATAGAACCGGTAACACGTTCGAAGTTTGAGGTCTTAAGGATACCTTTCTGACCGGTATAACCTACTGAAACGTGATACGGAACAGTTAACGCCATACCCGACAGACTGATGTTGTGATCATTGCTTACTGCATTCTGATAAATCTGATCCTGCCAGTTGGTGTTAGCAGTACCAAGTTTGGCAATCACATCCGGTTGATCGGCATACAATTTTTTTGCATAATCCCTGTATTCATCTCCGGTCAAGACGTCAATTTGTTTGTTGAGAGTACTTACCGACATGTTTCCGTCGTAAGAAATGCGTAATTTTCCTTTCTGACCTTTTTTGGTTGTGATAAGGATAACACCGTTTGAAGCACGTGAACCGTAAATGGCAGTTGCAGAAGCATCTTTCAGTACGGTAAATGTTTCAATATCATTCGGATTGATTGTACTCAGGAGGTTTGAAACTCCTTTAATACCTTCGTTGTCAAGGGCCAGTCCGTCAATAACGATTAACGGGTCGTTACTTGCATTCAGGGATGAACCACCACGGATACGGATTTTTGAACCGGCACCGGGAGCACCACCATCGGAAGTTACAGTTACACCGGCAATTTTACCGGCAATCATATCCTGGGCATTGGTTGTGAGACCTTTGTTCATCTTGTCTGGTCTGATAGCTGTAACCGATCCGGTTGCGTCCGATTTTTTAACGGTGGCATACCCGATAGCAACAACTTCACCCAGCACCTGAGCGTCTTCTTCAAGTGTTATAACAAGATTCTTCTTTCCGGCTACAGGTACTTCCTGTGTTTTGTAACCTACATAGCTGACTACTAATGTAGCATTTGACGATACTGATAGGGTAAATTCACCGTTGAAGTTAGTGGTGATACCATTTGTTGTTCCTTTTTCAAGAACACTGGCACCAATGACTGTTTCTCCGGCTGCATCTTTGACTATCCCCGTAACGGAAATTTTTTGTGCGTTGGCACTGAAGCCAAACACAAGTGTCAGCACTACGATCAGAATAGATCGAATTTTTAAATTAAAACGTGCGTCCTTCATGCATTCTGTTTTTTTTGAGGTTTATAAATATTATTTGTTAATGAAATTTTTCCAGAAAAGATTAGATATTTCCCTGTTTTTGTATTATAAATACGTTTATCTAGAATATCACAATTCAAGTGTGGAAAATATCGAAGCAAAAATAGATTATTAGTAAATTTTATTTTCACTTAACTCTATGAATAGGCATTTTTTCCACCGCAAACGTTTGCAATTATATTGAGAGACAAACAAATTTTAATAAAGCATATTTAAATTAAACTTGTTACATTTGCAAATATATTTTGTAATTTGCATCAGTTATCGTTTCATTAATCCAGCAAATGTTACATGTCCATGACAAAAACACAAATTACTATCGTAGATATTGCAAAAAAACTGAATATCTCACCCTCGACGGTTTCGCGCGCACTGAAAAACCATCCGGATATCAGTAAAAAAACAATTGAGATTGTCAAGCAATGTGCAGAAGAAATGCATTATAAGCCCAATGAAATGGCTTTTAATCTGCGTCTTAAAAGAAACAATACTATTGGTGTTATTGTTCCTGAAATTGTGCATTATTTCTTCTCCTCCATCGTATCGGGTATTGAGGAGGTCGCTTATAACGAGGGATTTAATTTGATACTATACAAGTCGGACGAAAATTTTAAAAAAGAACTGAAAATTACAGACGCACTGATCAATGCCAGAGTGGCCGGGGTGCTTTCCAGTCTGTCGAAAGA
>DAOPZV010000258.1:0-4236 GCA_035353575.1 Prolixibacteraceae bacterium
TTCGTCATAGTTTATCGATGCCTATGAATCCGAATACCCGGGTACCTAGTCTTTTAGAACATAGGTACTCAGGCACTCTGTTTGCTTTATTTAGTTTTTTTATTTTATCGGGAAATAACCCATTTCAACAACCAGTTTCTGTCCTTCGGGACTTAAAATCCAGTCGATGTATTTTTTCATTTCGCCGGTAGGCCTGTTTCTGAGGTACATGAACAGGTAGCGTGTAATCGGGTATTGGTTTTTTGCGATTGTCTCGGTAGATGCTGCATAAGCCGGGCTGTTTGCATCTTTCTTTACTTTGCAGATTTCAATTCCTTCAGCATAAGCTGCTCCGCCGTAGCCAATTCCGTTGACGTCCTTTTTTACAGCATTTACAACGGCTGCTGTTCCTGGTAATGTTTGACAATTGGCAGCGTAGTCGCCCATAACCACATTCTCCTGAAAGAAAACATACGTTCCAGAGCTGTTTTCGCGCCCATAGAGCTTAATCTGTGCATCGGCACCGCCAACTTCTTTCCAGTTTTTTATTTCACCGCGGAAGATTTTTCCAAGTTGTTCAACAGTCAATTCTTTCACCTTATTTGTTGGGTGCAGGTAAACGGTGATCCCGTCCTTCGCACAGGCAACCTCAACACCCATCGTGTTGTACCGTTCTTTCAGTTTGTCTTTTTCTGTCGGTTTCATTTTACGGCTGGCATTGGCAATATCGGTTGCGCCGTTGATTAATGCTGAAATACCAACACCAGAGCCGCCGCCTGTTACCTGAATGGCAACATTTGAGTTGCTTTTCATATAAACTTCGGCCCATTTTTGAGCCAGGATAACCATGGTATCCGAACCTTTCACTGTTATTCTTTCGGGAGCCGGAGAAAAAGCAAACCCAATGAAGCCTAACAGAATGGCAACAATTGCTAATTTTTTCATATTCTTTGTTTTCATTTTATATCGATTTAAATGATTTGATTATTGTTAAAATTTTGCCTGAATCCTTAGGGTAAGTACATTTTGATTGATTACATTACTGTAGTCTAGTGTTCCCTTCGCTCCCGAGTTATTTGTATAGGTATCTACCACAGCGTTTGTTGCTCCAACTTTTTCGTTTTTTACAATATCATAGCACAACGAGATTCGGAGGTTGTCGTCGAAATAGTGGTGAAGCGCTATACTTAGTGTTCCGGTAGCCAAATCACTTTTGCCGCTGGTTTTACTTTTCAGTGCAGTAGCGTCGGTCGAGGTGTATTTTTTTATTGATACATCTTTGCCATTGATGTCGGTGTTTGGATCATAATAGTCGTATCGCATGGCAAACTGATTCTTTTTGCCCAGGTTTTTGATAAGGTAGATGTAATATCCAGAGAAATTGTTCTGGAAGTTGGCAACACCAGGGACTGCCGCAGTTGTTCCTGAAGCGGCAACCGGCGCATAGCCAATGGAAGCATTTTTACCTGCAATGTATTCACCTTTTATTGAAAGACCTCCCAATACATCGGCAAACAATTGGAACTCAGCGCCTAGCCAGTTGCGTTTCACAGCGTCCCCAACTTTAACATCTTTAATTGTTGAGTAATCGCTGCTTAATGTTTTCAAGGCGTTCGATTTTAACAAACCCAGATAAGCATGAGCTCCAAAGTCAAGTGCACCTAGATTGCCCAAAGCCAGGGAGTATGTGCCCCTTAACATGAAATCTTTCAGATTGTCGAAATCCTTGTTATCGTTGCTGTTGAGGTTTGCTCCTGATGCGTTGTTTATTGTTAGTCCATCCGAACCATTTAGCATGGCCAATTGAAGTTTCAGTGGAACCTCAATGCCTTTATACTCCAATTTTGCCCCCAGAGCGTATTCGCCGGGATATAGAGTACGTATAAGTAATGAGCGTTCAAGCAACTCTAATTGGGATGAAGAATATTCTACTTCGTAATTCGGCCTGTTGAATTTTCCCGCCCATAAACTGAAAGTTTTTGTCCAATGGTCGTTTAACACAACGTAAGCTTCACGAAGAGATACACTTCCCGGCAAAAAATCGGGCTGTAAAAGAAATTTAATGCCGTCGGCAGCTTCGTATGTGAATTTTAACCGGGCTCTTCTGATGTTCCAATAGTTACCTGGTTGTATAGCTGGATTTTCAAAGTTTTGAAACTGTGCTTGAATGTAACCGGAAACTTTAATTTTGGTGAGCTTCGACAAGTCGCTTTCGGCGGTAGCCAGGCGTTCGGTCAATCCGTTTACCTTGTCGTTCAATTCAGTGATTTTTTCGTTTGTTGTGGACTCTTCCTGTGCTTTTGATCTTAAGGACAGTACACAGAAAAATACAAAGACAATCAAACTTAGTTTTTTCATACTTCGCAGTTTTGCTTTTTCGATTTTAACCGATACAAATTTTCGTTGGGATTATTACAGAATGATTACACAATCATTAATTGTGGATTACACCTTTATCTAATAGGTATAATTTGTTGTATTTGTTGAGTTTAGTGCTGGTGTTGGATATTGCAAAACAATAACAATCAGGCTGAATCTTCAGTGGAAATTTGAAGGATAGTAATTATAAAAAGCATTTGTGCCTGCTTTCCCATTAAAGTAAAGACTGTCTTTCTGAGCGAAGCGAAAAATCTCAGGTTTCTATCAAGCAAGTGTGTAAAATCGAAATTAGAAGACCTCTTAACCAATCAATAATTGATTCATTTTAGCTTTATCCAGAATTTTGATGTAGCGACGATCAACTTCAATCAGTCCTTCCTGAGCCATTTCTCCCAGTGCGCGGGCCAGTGAAGGACGTGTTACGCCAAACATTTCGGCCAGTTGCCCCTGCGACTGCGCAATTTCAACAGTTTGCAAACGGTCACCCGCCAAATCGAGTAGATAATGGGCAATCTTTTGCTTGATGGTTTTGAACGACAAAAATTTCAGCTTTTGGGTCAGGAACTGTGCCCTTGTTGAAATGGTATTGAGGTAGTTGTTCAGAATGAGGGCATTCATTTGCATCAGCTTCACAAATTCCTGCTTCGGGATGGAAACCAACTGCGCATCGGAAGTGGCTGAAACGGTTACCGGAAATTTGTTTTCACGGCCAAATAAAAAGGCTGTTGCCAACGGCCAGGGTGCGCTCATGTCTTCAATCTTGATGGTTTTGCCCGAGTAGTCGGTCATCTCAGCCTTTACGCTTCCTTCTTGAACAATTAGCAGGCGATCGCAAATTTCTCCGGCATTCACAACGAGTTCTCCTTTCTGATAGGATTTCACTTGATAATGAACCTGCCGGAAAAGTTCGGCTAAATCTTCAGGAGTAATCCCCCTGAAAACAGGTGACTGGCAAAGTATTTCGGGTTGAATCATTTTTATTTTATTTATCTTTAAGATAAGTTTGAACTACTGCATAACTCGAATACGATGGTAAGGGCGCTATTAAGATCAAACTATCATTTTTTATTGAATAGCACCATTTTCTTAAATCCTTCTCTACACGTAAAACAAGAGTATCATTTTCAGAATAAAATTGAAATGGTATTTTCTCTGTCAATTCAGTGAATTGATATATTTTTTGACTACCAAGATTATCGTTTTCAAATGTAAGCGTATCCGTCCAGAGGGTAATTCCGTTATCGGCATCTCTTGTCGAATAATTTCTTGTCCATTTCCCCAGCATTTTTTGATCAACGGATTTTCCTACTAGACTAAAATCATCAAGATTGTCATTTGTCTTTTTACACGCTGTCACTAACGATACAATACACAACAATATTAAAAGTGCGTTTTTCATATTGCTTGACTTATTTTGGTTAATGTCAGAAAGATGCCTGTTCTACTAATTTAGTTGCGTGTTCTTTCTTGGCAATCAATATTCTTGGCTGAACTTAATCCATTGTTTTCAAATTTTTCATTGTTTGTAACATTCGTTACAGTTTTAACAACCGAACGGCTGTACTTTTGTTTCAGAAAAATACAAAAAATAGTAACCGATACGATGAATTAATCATTCATCAATCATAAATAATAAATCGAGATGATACGCGAAATTGTAAATATAGACGAAGATTTGTGTAACGGTTGCGGACTCTGTGTTCCGAACTGTCACGAAGGTGCACTGCAAATTATTGACGGCAAAGCCAGGCTCATTAGCGAATTGATGTGTGACGGATTGGGAGCCTGCCTGGGCCATTGTCCTGAGGGAGCAATAACCATCGAAAAACGTGAGGCGGATGAATACGATGAGGTGGTAGTTGTGAAGCAGATTATTCC
>DAOPZV010000259.1:0-4220 GCA_035353575.1 Prolixibacteraceae bacterium
ATGGACTGATTAAAGACATGATGCAATCGGACATAAAGCTAATGAAAAAAGACGCTTGGCTGCGCGAAGGTGGATACCGTACATTAAATTACTTCGAATAACAGCAATATCCACCGATAACGCCAATTAAAACACCGATGAACACAGATGAAAAATTCATTTATTCTGATGAAACGAGTGAAATCATTGGGGCATGTTTTGAAGTTCAGAATCATCTTGGTCATGGGTTTCTTGAACCGGTATATCAGGAAGCTTTGATGTATGAATTTGTTTCTCGTAGAATCCCGTTTCAAAAGGAAAAGAAACTCGATGTATATTATAAAAGTCAAAAGTTGGAGAAATTCTATATTGCTGATTTTATATGCTTTGACAAAATAATAGTAGAACTAAAAGCTTCTGATGGACTTATGGATGAGCATACCGCACAAGTTTTAAATTACCTTAGAGCAACAAATTTTAAGCTTGGTTTATTAGTCAATTTTGGCACTCCCAAAGTTCAAATCAAAAGAATCATACTTTAATCTGTTCAATCCGTGCTCTTTATCTGAGAGTTATCTGTGGAAACTAAACTTTTATGGAAAAGACAAGCAAAATATACGTCGCCGGGCATCTCGGACTAGTTGGTTCGGCACTCTGGAAAAACCTTCAGGCAAAAGGATATACTAACCTGATTGGAAAGTCGTCCTCCGAACTGAACCTACTAGACTGCAATGCAGTTAACCATTTTTTCGAAACTGAGAAGCCGGAATACGTTCTTCTGGCGGCTGCAAAAGTCGGAGGGATAGCTGCTAACAGTACATACAGGGGTCAATTTATCTATGAAAACTTAATGATTCAGAACAACGTGATTCATGCGGCTTATCTGAATCAGGTTAAGAAGCTCCTATTCCTTGGGTCAACCTGCATTTACCCGCGTGAAGCGCCACAGCCAATGCCCGAAGATTGCCTTTTGACTGGCCCGCTCGAATACACCAACGAGCCCTACGCCATTGCCAAAATAGCTGGGATCAAGCTCTGCGAAAGCTATAATATGCAATATGGCACCAACTACATTTCGGTAATGCCAACCAATTTGTACGGACCAAACGACAATTTCGATTTAGAGAAATCGCACGTATTGCCGGCTATGCTCAGGAAAATGCACCTTGGCAAATGTCTTTCAGAAAACAACTGGGATGCCATCCGCGACGACTTAAATAAACGCCCGATTGAAGGAATTTCAGGAAACGGAGAAAAACAGAGACAGGGAGATAAAGTAACAGGGAGACAGGGAGACGAGGAGATAGGGAAAGATGCCATTCTGAACATTCTTCAAAAATATGGAATACGTATCGTCCAGTCGCCTAGTCGCCCAGTCGCCCAATCTCCAGAAATATCCGTCGAAATCTGGGGGACAGGCACTCCCATGCGCGAATTTCTGTGGAGCGAAGAAATGGCCGATGCCTGCGTTTTTCTGATGGAAAACATCGATTTTGAGGATACCATTGGCAGCAATTCAACGTCAATCCATGAAGTACGAAATACGCACATTAATATTGGAACCGGGAAAGAAATTTCAATCCGAGATTTGGCTCATTTAATTAAAGAAAAAGTGGGATTCCGCGGAAATCTTGAGTTCAATTCCAGTAAACCGGATGGAACCCAGCGTAAATTAACCGACCCGTCGAAACTTCATGCTCTGGGTTGGCATCATAAAATTGAAATAGACGAAGGGATTGAGAAGTTATACCAGTGGTATCTTTCTCGATAACTTCGTTTTAAAAGTTGACGGGGAGACAAGGTGAGGAGGAGATAAATTGAAAATTGATTTCATTGTTACAATTAAATCTCGTTAGGTGGGAAATATCAAAACGCACAAAGATCTGCAGGTATATCAATCTGCTTTTCAGTTAGCAACCCAGATCCATTACATTTCATTATCATTCCCTCCAGATGAAAAATATTCGCTAACCGACCAACTTAGAAGAAGTTCCAGATCGGTATGTGCAAATGTGGGCGAAGCTTTCCGAAAGAGAAGATACCCAAAATCATTCGTTGCTAAGCTTTCTGATTCAGAAGCTGAAGCTGCCGAGACACAGATATGGCTGGATTTTGCGATGGAATTCAAATACATTGATCAGGAAACTCACACGATGCTCTACGAAAAATATAATCATATCTTGTCACAACTGGTTATCATGATTAATTCACCCGAAAAATGGTGCTTTTAGTTCTCCCCATCGCCCTGTCGCCTCGCCTCCCCTGTCCCCGGTTTGCCAGATTTGTTTAAATTCGTATCAATTCGCATTAATTAAAATATGACTAAGAAAGTATTTGTTTCCGGGGTATATGATATGCTTCACTCGGGCCACGTAGCATTTTTCGAGGAAGCGTCGTCGCACGGCGATTTGTATGTTGGACTGGGGTCAGACGAAACAGTATTTGGACTCAAAGGCCGGAAAACCATTAACAAGAATGCAGAACGACTATATATGGTCAAGTCGCTTAAGTTTGTAAAAGAAGCCTGGATAAATACAGGTTCCGGCTTAATTGATTTCGACCGGGAAATCAGAGAACTTCACCCCGACTTGTTTTTTGTTAATGAAGATGGCTTTACGCCCGACAAACAAGCACTGTGCAATGAACTGGGTATTCAGTTGATCGTTAGCAAGCGCCAACCGGTTCGTGGTTTGCCAATCCGGTCAACAACCGCACTGCGGAGTGAGTGCCGTATTCCGTTCCGACTCGACCTTGCAGGCGGTTGGCTCGATCAGCCTTTCGTTTCGCAACACTATCCCGGACCGGTTATCACCATCTCCATCGAACCCGATTACGATTTTAACGACCGCAGCGGCATGTCGAGCAGTACCCGCAAAAAAGCCATTCAACTGTGGCAAACCGATATTCCGGAAGGAGACAATGAATTGCTGGCCAAAACCTTGTTCAGCTTTGAAAACCCTCCCGGCACGAAATACGTTTCAGGTTCTCAGGATTCGATTGGGATTGTTTTCCCGGGAGTCAATCGTTTGGATTATGAAAGTGGACAATACTGGCCAGAAAAAATTACCTCAATAAACGAAAAAGAAACACTCGATTTTATTGAGAAAAACCTTTGGTTTATAACCCTGTCTCCAAGAGGCAGCGGGTACGATGTTCTCTCCGGAACAGACATCTCGGCACCCAATGCGAAAGCGCTTGCCGATGCCGCCAACGAATGTTGGGAAGCCATTCAGCAAAAAAACATTATAGCTTTTGGGCAGGCTTTCCGCAAGAGTTTCGAAGCACAAATCACCATGTTCCCCAACATGGTTAACCCCTATATACTTCAACAAATCGACGAATACAAGTCGCAAGCTCTAGGCTGGAAATTGAGCGGCGCGGGTGGCGGCGGATATCTGGTACTCGTTTCGAAAGAACCCGTTGCTAATGCATTGCAGATTAGAATAGCACGATAAAAGAAACAGGACTTTTTTAACGGTCCAAAGGCGACGATTTAACTGTCTCGATAAAAAAAAATCACTTTTATTGCTTTTACACATTTTTGAGTTATTTTTATACTCGTTTTTGCATTAAAACTTAAACATAAACAGTTAACGCGACATTGTCTTTGGCAGAAGACATAGCTTTGAATGTAACTGAGGAGGCGAAGCTGTATTCGGCAGTCAATAAAATCTCTATTAACCAAATCATTTTTTTGATCGACATTCTGTTTAAATGATTGAAAGCATCATTACATCGAAAACAAGAATAAAACTCTTGCTGAAGTTTTTCTTAAACAGCCAAACGACCAGCTATTTAAGAGGACTGGAAGCCGAACTAGGCGAATCGACCAATTCAATCAGGGTGGAGCTGAATCGCTTGGAAAGTGCGGGCTTGTTGAATTCGAGCAACGAAGGAAACAAAAAGCTCTTTTCGGCTAATACCCACCATCCCTTGTTTTCAGAAATCAACAGCATACTAAAAAAATTTGTCGGCATCGACCAGATCATTGAGCGCGTAACCAGCCAAATCGGCGACCTGCAATCGGCCTATATAACAGGCGACTTTGCCATTGGTAAGGATTCGCCGATCATCGATTTAGCCTTAATTGGAGACAAACTCGATAAGCCCTTTATTGATAGTTTGGTGGAGAAAGCCGAAGAAATGATCAATCGCCAAATCAAATACCTGATACTGACCCAAGACGAAATGAATCATTTCTACGACAAAAAGCCGATATTGCTGATTTGGGAGAAGAAATA
>DAOPZV010000260.1:0-4215 GCA_035353575.1 Prolixibacteraceae bacterium
GAAATTGATGTGACATATCTCAACCAGATTGATTTGCAATATCTGCCTAAACTTAGGAAATTGCTCCAGATTATTGCGAGCCAGGCACCTTTCTCTCCCAATGTAAGTAAGATTAGCTCGGATGTGCAAACATCGAGGGCAACGGTTATGAATTACTTGAGGTATATGAAAAATGCCAGGCTGATTAACCTGCTTTTCTCGAATGGAAATGAAGACGAAATCAAAAAACCAGACCTGGTTTATTTGCACAACACAAACCTGATGTATGCCATCGACGATTCGAACATCAACAATGCCATATTGCGGAAGACATTTTTCTACAACCAGGTGGGATACAAAAACCAAATCAAAACTTCAGAAAAAGTTGATTTCAAGGTAAACGATCAGTTTCACTTTAGTGTTGGCGGAAAATATACACAGCCTGCCGAAGATGGATATTTTGCGGCTGCCGATATGATTGAAATTGGAAGGGGAAATACAATACCGTTATGGTTATTCGGATTTTTATATTGAAAGAATTGAATATTATAAAATAAAACACGAACTAAAAATTTATAAAAATGGCAAAAGAAAAAAAGTTCATTACATGTGACGGAAACTACGCTGCTGCGCATATCAGTTACATGTTTAGCGAGGTAGCCTGTATCTACCCCATCACGCCATCATCGACAATGGCCGAATATGTTGACGAATGGGCAGCAAACGGAAAAACCAACATTTTTGGTCGTCCGGTTCGCCTGGCCGAAATGCAGAGTGAAGGTGGCGCTGCCGGTGCAGTTCACGGTGCTTTGCAAGCTGGCGCATTAACTTCAACCTACACTGCATCGCAGGGGTTGTTGCTGATGATCCCCAACATGTATAAAATTGCCGGTGAATTACTTCCAACCGTATTCCATGTCAGTGCCCGCGCACTGGCAAGCCACGCTTTATCAATCTTTGGCGACCACAGCGACGTTTATTCGGCTCGCCAGACTGGTTTTGCTATGTTGGCTGCAGGCTCGGTTCAGGAAGAAATGGACCTCGCCGGTGTTGCTCACCTTGCCACGTTGAAATCGCGCGTTCCGTTCATGGCTTTCTTCGATGGATTCCGTACTTCGCACGAAATTCAGAAGATTGAAGTGATCTCGAAAGAAGATATGCTTCCGTTGATCGATATGAACCTGATCCAGGAATTCCGTGATCGCGCTTTGAACCCGGAACACCCTGTAACCCGCGGTACTGCTCAAAACCCCGATATTTTCTTCCAGGCTAAAGAATCGGCAAACCGTTATTACGACGCAGTTCCTGACATTGTTGAACACTACATGCAGGAAATCAAGAAAATTACAGGCCGCGAATATCACCCGTTCGATTATTACGGAGCTCCGGATGCTGAAAACATCATTATTGCAATGGGTTCGGTAACGGAAACCACCCGCGAAGTGATCGACTACCTTGCTGCCCAGGGTAAAAAGGTAGGTTTATTGTCTGTTCACCTGTATCGTCCGTTCTCAGCAAAATACTTCTTCAACGTTTTGCCAAAATCGGTAAAACGCATTGCTGTTCTCGACCGCACGAAAGAACCGGGAGCAAACGGAGAACCATTGTATTTAGACGTAGTTGAATTGTTTAAAGGCGATGCCAATGCACCTTTGATTGTTGGCGGACGTTTTGGTTTGGGTTCAAAAGACACTACTCCTGCCCAAATTTTGGCAGTTTACGAAAACCTTGAACTGAACGAACCTAAAAATCAGTTCACCATCGGTATTGTTGACGATGTTACCTTCAAATCGCTTCCTACAAAAGGCGAAGTGAACGTTGCCCCAGCCGGAACTTACGAAGCTAAATTCTACGGTTTAGGATCGGATGGTACTGTTGGCGCCAACAAAAACTCGATCAAAATTATTGGTGAAGCTACCGATAAATATTGCCAGGCTTATTTCGCTTACGACTCGAAGAAATCGGGCGGTTTCACCTCGTCGCACCTTCGTTTCGGCGACGTGCCAATCCGCTCAACTTATTTGGTAACCAATCCAGACTTTGTGGCTTGCCACGTTCCGGCATACATTCACCTTTACGATGTATTGAAAGGCTTGAAAAAAGGCGGTTCATTCCTTCTGAACTCGATTTGGGACGAAGAAGAAACCAAGAAACGTTTGCCAGATAACATGAAAAAATACCTGGCCGAAAACGAAATCAACTTCTACATCATCAACGGTACAAAACTGGGTGAAGAAATTGGTTTGGGATCGCGCACCAACACCATCATGCAATCGGCATTTTTCAAAATCACAGGCGTAATTCCATTCGAAACTGCGGTTTACGAAATGAAGAAAGCCATCGTGAAATCATACGGGAAAGCTGGTGAGAAAGTGGTGAACATGAACTACGCCGCTGTTGACGCAGGCGCTGCCAACTTCCACAAAGTAGAAGTTCCGGCTGAATGGAAAAACATTGAAGCAGGCGAAGAAGCCGGTGATGGTGCAAGACCAAAATACATTTCAAAATTTGTTGATGTAATCAATGCTCAAAAAGGCGACGATCTTCCGGTAAGTACTTTCGTAGGCGCTGAAGACGGAACTTTTGAAGCAGGTACTTCGGCTTTCGAAAAACGTGGTATCGCAGTTCACGTTCCTGAATGGCAATCAGAAAATTGTATTCAGTGTAACCAGTGTGCTTACGTTTGTCCTCACGCTGCAATTCGTCCGTTCCTGATTAATGAAGACGAACTGGCTAAGTTGCCTGAAGGAACCAAAACGCTGGCTGCTGTTCCAAACAAACAGTTCCCTGGCCTTAACTTCAAGATACAGGTTAGTGTACTCGACTGTACAGGTTGCGGTAACTGTGCCGATGTTTGTCCGGCTAAAACAAAAGCTTTGGTGATGAAATCGCTCGACAGCCAGGAAGAAGAAATCAGCCGCTGGAACCACTTTGCTAAAAACGTTAGCTACAAGGAAAAAGTAGTTGAAAAGAATAAATCGATTAAAAATTCGCAGTTTGCACAGCCATTGTTCGAATTCTCGGGCGCTTGCGCTGGTTGCGGCGAAACTCCATACATCAAACTGATTTCGCAATTGTTTGGCGAACGCATGATGGTATCGAACGCTACAGGTTGTTCGTCAATCTATGGTGGCTCGGCTCCTTCAACTCCATATTGCAAACACAACGAAAGTGGCAATGGTGTGGCCTGGGCTAACTCATTGTTCGAAGACAATGCTGAATATGGTTTTGGTATGGCTGAAGGTGTGTCGGCACAACGCGACCGCATTGAAATGATCATGAAAAATGCCATTGCTGATGGCGCAACCGATGCTGAGAAAGAAGCATTCCAGGCTTGGATCGACAACAAACTGAACGCTGAAAAAACAGAAGAAGTTTCGGCTAAAGTGTTGGAAGTTTTGGCCGGAAGCAGTGCTGCTTACGCGAAAGAAATCGTTGGCCTGAAACAATACCTTGTGAAAAAATCGCAATGGATCTTCGGTGGCGACGGTTGGGCATACGACATCGGTTACGGTGGTTTGGATCATGTTTTGGCTTCAGGAGCTGATGTAAACGTTTTGGTAATGGATACCGAAGTTTACTCGAATACCGGTGGCCAGGCATCGAAATCGACTCCGGTTGGTGCTGTTGCTAAATTTGCCGCTTCAGGAAAACGCATTCGTAAAAAAGATCTTGGCGTAATGGCTATGTCTTATGGCTATGTATATGTAGCGCAGGTTGCAATGGGTGCAAACCAATCGCAATACCTGAAAGCCATCCGCGAAGCCGAAGCTTACCCGGGACCATCACTCATCATTGCATACTCGCCATGTATCAACCACGGTTTGAGAGCTTCGATGGGTAAATCGCAGCAGGAAGAAAAACTAGCTGTTGAATGCGGATACTGGAGCTTGTACCGTTACAACCCACTTCTGGAAGAAGAAGGAAAGAACCCATTCCTGTTGGATTCGAATGCTCCTGACTGGTCGAAATTCCAGGCATTCCTGAATGGTGAAGTACGTTACACTTCGTTGAAGAAAGCATTCCCTGAAACTGCCGACCAACTGTTTAAGGCAGCAGAAGATAATGCAAAATGGAGATACAACAGTTACACCAGGTTGGCGGCATCCAGCTACGAAACTGTAGAATAAAAACCAATCGTTATATCGTCAAAAAACTCCGGGGTACTTGTTACTTCGGAGTTTTTTTTTGCCTGAATCTCTTAGCCACAAAGGCGCGAAGGCACAAAGTGACACA
>DAOPZV010000261.1:0-4138 GCA_035353575.1 Prolixibacteraceae bacterium
GCGATGTGGAGAACGACCGAACTTCAGGAAAAAATACCATGATTGTGCGCATGGGCGGCGCGAAAGGAAAAATGTACCACACGCTGATAATTTCAGGAGGAATGGTTGCGGCGGTTGTATTTTCGGTGCTCAACTTCAAATCAGGTTTTCAGTGGCTCTTCCTGATTTCATTTCCGCTTTTTGTGCGTGATTTAGTGCAGATTAACCGAATTTCGGAGCCTCGAAAATTCGATCCGTTTTTGAAAAAACTATCGCTTACAACACTTTTATTTACAGTGCTGTTTGGTGTGGGAGTGATTTTGATTTGAGAATAACGATCAACGATTGCCGATTTTGCTTCTTCAATCGTTGATCATTAATCGTTAATCTGCAATCTTCTAATGTGAGTCTATTTTTGCGCCGAAAGCCAAATCGCCGGCATCGCCCAGTCCGGGAACAATGTACGACATCGGTGTCATTTCAGGGTCAACAGCTCCAATCCACAAGGTAACATTTTCATCTTGAATGTGCTTTACCACATGTTCCACGCCTTGAGCACTGGCAATTACAGCCACCAAATGAATGTGTTTTGGCGAGCCTTTCTGCAACATGGCGTGATAACCAATCTCCATTGAAGCGCCCGAAGCCAGCATAGGGTCTGACAAAATCAGCGTTTTGCCCTCAAGCGACGGTGTTGCTAAATACTCGAATTCGATGTGAAATTCACCGGATGTATCGTATTTGCGGTAAGCCGAAATAAACGCATTTTCAGCACGGTCGAAAACATTCAGTAACCCTTGCTGAACCGGCAATCCGGCGCGTAAAATCGTAGCTAAAACCGGGTGTTGAACTAATGTTGAAACCGGGGCAATTCCGAGAGGTGTTTTGATTTCGGTAATTTCGTAATCCATTGTTTTGCTGATCTCATAAGCGAAAATTTCGCCCAACCGCTGAAGGTTTCTGCGGAATCGCATCGGGTCTTTCTGGATGACTTCGCAACGAATTTCTGAAATGAACTGGTTGAAGATGGAGTTTGACTCTCCTAGTATATTTACTTTCATGTTCTAAAAAGTTTCGGCGAAAGTAATATAAAATTACCAAACGCGAGGAATGCTGTACAATATAGATTTTTCGAAATTGTTTCCCCGGATTTTATTTTTTCAGGAGTCGAATAATTCGGGGCAATCGGTTTATGTGAACTGAAAGATAGTTTTGCGGACTCGCGCCAAAACCAGCATAAAATCGCGCAACTCCTTGAATATTTGACCCCTCAAAGTCGAGCGTTAAATTATTTCCGGCATTTTCCTGAATAAAACGATCAATTAACAGAAACATGGCGCTTTTTTCAAATCCTTCCTGGGTGGATGATGCTGCCAGATAGATACATTTTCGATTGGATCTCAGGAAAAAAACTGCTGATAGCCAAGCTCCCCGTTCGTTTGTAACCACATATATTTCGCCCAGCCTATTTGCTAACGCATATCGTATAATTTCTCCGAACGCGGTATAATGGCTCTGCTTTACTTCAGGAGCTTTGCTTGCCAGATTGGTTTGCGTGAAGGCAATGAAACGATCAGCATCTTCCGAATGTAAAACAGTTATTTTATTCTGAATGGCTTTTTGAATATTTCGCTTTGTGTTTGTGTTATACGCCAACTGAATCTCCTGAAAACCTGAATTCAGCGAAAGATGATAAGTTGTGTTCTCCCGTGTGTGGAATTGCGGATTTTTAATTCTATTCCCAAGATTCAGGTTTAAATCGGCGAGTCTGAATCTTTCAGGAATTGCGTTAACAAACTGCTCGACTATGGTTTCGTTAATTGACTGCGGAGAGAAAACACCAAGTTGTTGCGTGAAAAATGGTTGATAAATATAACTGATTCCAAATTTTCGCTTGTTTACCAAAGGCATAATGAAAAGATAGTCGCCCGCAACCAAGGCATCCCAATGACTACAGATTTTGTCGAGGTACCAGCTGTAGGCATAAGCAACTCCGTAAAGCGACTGCTCTATACAACTGTCCCATTTTCTTTTGTCTATTTCGGAGTGGGTAACAAATCTGATTTCCGGATTACTCATTCTCCAAAGTTATTCCTTTATTCAATATTTGTTCAAACACATAGCGCCATCCTTGCCATTGATCGATATTGTGCAGCGATTCGTTATGGAACAGGCTTACAAAAGTTCCGTTCACTTGCTTTACTTCATTCATTAATTTTTCAGTTATATACCAGGCATCTTCGGGCTTAAGATTCATGTAGTCTTTCAGTGTGACATCCATAATTTGAAAGGGATGAATCATCAATTTGGTTTGTTTATTTTTTTCCAGATCGAAGAAAGGGAAAGGGGTGCAGGTTCCGGCCCTGAATCCGGCGATACTGGCGAATCCCATGGTGTAGTCGTCGGTTATTCCTGCTTTTAAAGCCGTTTGATATGTCTGCGGAAACTTCAGTTTTAAAAAGTGCTGGCGACTTCTACTAACCGAATGGCCTACGATGTTCTCCATACGTTCTTTCTCTGTTTCAAACATCCAGGGCTTTTCGTTCGACGAATACGATGGATGAAGCCCGACCTCGCATTGCGATGCAATTTTTACGATTAATTTTCTGAACGAATTGTTTTTGTGCGATATGTTTTTGTCGTACTGATTGCGATCACCAACGAGAAAAAAGAACAGAAGCCGGTCGAGTCGGCCTTTACAAATGTCGAGAATATACTCGTAAGTGTCGTACGGATCGCTTTGCAGTCGCAGCAAAACCGATGTTCGTTGAACCAACTCATCCCATTTCCCGGTTAGTGCAGTTTTGGCCATCCCGCCAGCCGAAATTGGGAGACTTTTGTTCTTAAATGCCCAGGCATTATCAATATCAATTGTTGTAAGCAGCCGGAAACTTCTCTTTTTTACCTGGAATGACGGATAAGCAGACGAAATCGCATCGGCAATCCAGTAAGCAATCTGATCGACAATCGGGGTTTGGTGCAACCCAAGTTTTACGAGAATATTTTCTGAATCGATAAAACGATCATGATTGTCGTTCATTTCGCTCAAATACTCCTCGTATCGGGTTAACAAATAGAATGTTACAGAAAAAGCGTCGAAAGGTAAAAATGAATCATCAGATGTCGGGAAGAATAGTTTTACGTGCTGAAAATCGACATTTTCAAGATTCTTTTTAGAAATGGTTTTCTCAAACAGCATAGAATGCGCTTTCAGAAACAGGCCGGAAGAGCTATTGGTGCCAGAATAATTTATTTTTGGTAATTCTGAAAGCTTGAATTCTGCCAGATCGGTACTATATAATACATCTACCCCAAGAATTGTACGAAAAATAAATTCAGCACTAAATTCCAGTCTCGGTGTGACTTCCGGAGCAAAAATCAAAATATCGGATGATGAAGAAGTTTCCAACGGCATCTGTGATTTTGTTTGTTAAAGCTAACAAAATATACGTGATATTGTCTCCCGAATCAAATCAATCCCTCGTCTGCAAAGCTAAAAAATGAGTTGTTTCCAATAATGATGTGGTCGAGAACCGGAATGTCCAGAAACTTGCCCGCTTCCCTCAATTTAAGGGTAATATCTTTATCTGCCTGGCTTGGAGTTAAATTTCCTGAAGGATGATTATGGCACAAAATGAGGGAGCATGCCAGCTTTTCAAGGGCAGTTTTCATGATAATGCGGGCATCGATAACTGTTCCGGTGAGGCCACCCTGGCTCGCCATAAATTTGTCTATTACCAAATTGTTTCGGTTTAAAAGCAAGACCCAAAACTCTTCGTGCGGAAGGTCGCTCAATAAAGGGCTAAATATTCGGGCAGCATCAGCACTGGTTGTTACTTTGGCCTTTTCTTCCGGATCAGTTTCTTTTCGTCGGCGGCCAAGTTCGAGCGCTGCGGTAATCGTAATTGCTTTTACTTCCCCGATTCCTTTGAATTTTTTAAGGTCGCCGATCGACTTTTTCCCCAGTTCGTTGAGGTTGTTGTTTACAGAGGCCAAAATTTTGCGCGAAACCTCCACCGCAGATTCTTCCAGATTGCCCGATCCAATCAAAATGGCAAGTAATTCAGCTTCGGAAAGCGAACGGACTCCTTTCACCAGCATTTTCTCGCGCGGACGATCTTCAACTGCCCATTCTTTAATACTCAGTTTTTTATACATC
>DAOPZV010000262.1:0-4100 GCA_035353575.1 Prolixibacteraceae bacterium
TACGTTTTTTGACCAGGATCAAAAGACTATTTTCGAGGAATTCAGGCAGGAAACGCACAAAGCGATTGAGCGGGGCTTCAGTATTAACCCAATTATCGATAGCTTTCAGCGGGCGGTACATAAATACGGGATCGACCGTGATTTGATCGACGCATTTCTTTTGAGCATGGAAATGGATTTATACAACAACGAGTACTCGCCCGAGTTACTCAAAACATACATTTATGGTTCGGCCGAAGTAGTTGGGCTGATGTGCCTTCGCGTATTCTATTACGACGATCCAGAGAAATACGATGCGCTGGTTGCTCCTGCCCGAAAACTTGGAGAAGCATTCCAGAAGGTGAACTTCCTGCGCGATGCCAGAGACGATTTTGCGGAAAAAGGGCGTGTTTACTTCAAAGACATCGACTTTTCGAACTTCTCAGAAATGACTAAAAAGCAACTGGAAGCTGAAATTGAACTCGATTTTCAGGAAGCCATGACAGGGCTGCGGCAATTGAAAAAGCAGGTCAGGTTTGGCGTTTACCTTGCCTACACCTATTATTTGAGCCTGTTGAAGGAGATTAAAAATGCCCGGCCCGAAGATATTTTGAAAAAACGCTACCGGGTTTCGAACACCCAGAAAAGTTATTTGCTTGTGAACGCCTATTTGAAAAATGCCCTGAATCTGCTTTGATTCAAAGCCGGAATAAATTCGGACAGTCCTCAAAAATTAATACTTTTGTACTGAATCTTATTCTGGCGATGAACATGTTCAAATTCTTATTATATCCTTTTTCAGCTATTTACGGACTGATCATTTCACTCCGGAATTTTCTGTACGATTACAAGGTTTTCAAGTCAACCGAATTTGAAATTCCGGTTATTTCTATCGGTAACATTACCGTTGGCGGAACAGGAAAAACTCCGCACACCGAGTACATGGTCGAATTGCTTCGGAAGCAGTTTAAAGTGACCACGATAAGTCGCGGATACAAGCGTAAAACCAAAGGATATCAGGAAGTTCAGGTTGATTCTACGGCTACTGCGGTTGGAGATGAGCCACTTCAGATAAAGAACAAGTTCAACGATATTCAGGTAGTAGTCGACGAAAAGCGCGTTCATGCCATCAGGAAAATTCAGCAACAGGATGCAGATCGGCTTCCCGATGTAATTTTGCTCGACGATGCCTTTCAGCACCGCAGCGTAAGCGCCGGGATCAATATTTTGCTTATCGATTTTAATCGTCCGATTGACAAGGACCGCTTGTTGCCGGTTGGTCGTTTGCGCGAGTCGAAATGGCAGATGCGCCGTGCCAACGTAATTATTTACACCAAATGTCCGCAGGAAATATCGCCGATAACGCGCCGTATTATCATGAAAGAGGTGTACTTGCGTCCGTATCAAACCTTGTTTTTCACCACGATGGTTTATCAGCCGCTTACTCCGGTATTTCCGGAAGAAGCCATTGAGACACCAAAATTGGCTTCGGACCACGTGAGCGTTTTGCTTATCACCGGAATTGCCAATCCTGAACATTTGCAGAAGTACATCAGCAATTTTACCGAAAACATTACTGTATTAAAGTATCCCGACCATCACAACTTCAATTCAGGAAATATTCAGCAAATGGAGCAGAAGTTCGAAGGAATTGAGGCTACCAATAAAATTATTATCACAACCGAGAAGGATTCGATGCGTTTGAAGGATCTGGATTTATCGCCTAACTTTAAATCGCATTTATTTTACATACCTTTAAAAATTAAATTCCTCGACAGCGAGGGCAAAAACTTCGACGATAAAATTGTAACCTATGTTAGAGAAAATAAAAGCAACCGCGAACTTCATAAGCGAAAAAATAGGAAAACCAATTGATGCCGGAATCATTCTGGGTTCGGGCCTTGGTGGTTTGGTAAAAGAAATCACTATCGAAGTGACCATTCCGTATGAAGAAATTCCTGATTTCCCGGTTTCAACCGTTGAAGGACACTCTGGTAAACTGATTTTTGGCCAGTTGGGTGGAAAAAATGTGCTTGCCATGCAGGGACGTTTTCACTACTACGAAGGTTATTCAATGAAAGAAGTAACCTTTCCGGTTCGCGTCATGAAACTAATGGGAATCAATAACTTATTTGTTTCGAATGCTTCAGGAGGATTAAATCCTGAATACAAAGTGGGTGACATTGTGATTATTAACGACCATATTAATTTCTTTCCTGAACACCCGCTGCGTGGGAAAAACATGAGTGAACTGGGGCCGCGTTTCCCCGACATGAGCAAAACTTATGATGCACACTTGCGCAACCGAGCCAAAGCCATTGCGCTCAAAAGCGGTATTGCGGTCAAAGAAGGCGTTTATGTGGGCGTTTCGGGTCCTACCTTCGAAACTCCATCTGAATACCTGATGTTCCGTCATTTGGGTGGTGATTTGGTAGGAATGTCAACTGTTCCTGAAGTGATTGTGGCACGCCATATGGACATGACCGTTTTTGGCATTTCGATTGTAACTGATAGTGGGGTCCCGGGGCAAATAGTTGAGATCTCGCACGAAGAAGTTCAGGAAGTAGCCATGAAAGCCGAGCCCAACATGACTCTAATTTTGAAAGAACTGGTCGCCGGACTGTAGTTGAATCATGAGCACAATTCCCGGATACAAGCAAATACCGGTAAAAACCTGGTTCCTGAAATTTGATGGAACTATTCCTGACATTTCTCCTTTTGAAAAGTCAATTCATATTTGGGAAAATCCTGATGCTGATGCCTATCTTGAACTTTACAAAGAAGTTGGCAGTATTTGGGGCTGGACCGGTCGTTTGCTGAAATCAAGGGAAGAGCTGATTGAAATCTTGACTTCGGAAACCAACGAAGTGTGGCTTTTCAAGGTTGAAAATAAAGTTGCCGGATTTTTCGAATTGGAACGATCTGCCCAGGAAACAGAAATGGTTTACCTTGGGTTGAAGCCCAATTGGATAGGAAAAGGTCTGGGGCAGAAGCTGATTCAGGCAGCCATTGCAAAAGCCGGGCAAAACGGTGAAAGGGTGTGGCTTCACACTTGCGAACGCGACCACGAGGCGGCGTTAAAAGCCTATCAGAAAGCTGGTTTTAAAATTGAAAAAGAACTTATTTCATTAGAATATTATCCAGACTAACCATGAACCTGCCAACCTTTGCCGACATCGAAAAAGCGCACGATCGCATTCGCCCTTTCATTCATTGCACTCCCGTAATGACTTCGAAAAGCATCAACAAAATTGTGGGAGCCGAACTGTTTTTTAAGTGCGAGAACTTGCAGAAAGTTGGGGCATTCAAGTTTCGCGGGGCATGCAACTCGGTGTTTTCACTCTCTGATGAAGAAGCAAAAAATGGTGTTTGTACCCATTCGTCTGGAAACCATGCGGCAGCATTGGCCTTGGCGGCTCGCATGCGTGGCATACCAGCCTACATCGTGATGCCCGAAAATGCGCCGGATATAAAGAAAAAAGCTGTTGCCGGATATGGTGCGCAAATTACGTTTTGTGAGCCAACACAGGCTGCCCGCGAAGCGACATTAAAACAAGTGGCGCAACAAACGGGCGCAACTGAAATTCATCCTTACAACTATTTTAACGTGATATGCGGCCAGGGAACAGCAGCCAAAGAGCTTATCGAAGAAGTTGGTGAACTCGACGTTGTAATGGCACCAGTTGGTGGTGGCGGATTACTAAGCGGGACTGCACTTTCAACGCGGGCGCTGTTGCCAAAAGCCAAGGTTATAGCCGCAGAACCGGCAGGCGCTGATGATGCTTTCCGTTCATTTTACAGCAAAACATTGCACCCGTCAGTTGCTCCCAAGACCATTGCCGACGGGCTGTTGACTTCTCTTGGTTCGCTCACATTCCCTATTGTACTTGAAAATGTAGATCAGATTGCAACCGTTTCAGAAGAAAGCATTGTTGCAGCTATGCGAATGATTTGGGAACGGATGAAAATTATTATCGAACCCTCTTCTGCCGTGCCGTTGGCCGCCGTTCTCGAAAATAAAGTGGATGTAAAAGGGCAAAGAGTTGGGATTATTCTCAGCGGCGGGAATGTCGATTTAGGGAAGCTGTCGTTTTAATCAATGCGTTTATATTCAGGCGTTT
>DAOPZV010000263.1:0-4090 GCA_035353575.1 Prolixibacteraceae bacterium
GCCCACCAGATCCTGAGTATATAACTGAACCACTTCGGCACCATCGTAATTTCCGGAGTTGGTTACATCAACCGAAACTTTCAATTCGCCTGTCGAATTCAATTCGTTTGATGACAATTTCAGGTTTTTGTAATCGAACGAAGTGTAGCTCAAGCCGTAGCCAAACGGATAAAGTGGATCGTTCGATACATCGAGGTAATTCGAGCGGAATTTCTGGAACCATTTTCCTTCGGGCAGTGGACGACCGGTATTTTTATGGCTGTAAAAAATCGGCACCTGTCCAACATTCTGAGGGAAAGTCATGGTCAGTTTTCCTGATGGATTTACTTTTCCGAACAAAACATCGGCAATGGCATCGCCGGCTTCGGAACCTGCAAACCATACATTCAGGATAGCAGGAACATTGGCTTTTTCCCAAACAATAGCCAGCGGACGGCCGGTGAAAAGAACCATCACCACTGGTTTTCCGGTTGCCAGCAAGGCTTCGAGTAATTCCTTCTGATTTTCAGGAAGGGTAATGTCGGTGCGGCAGGCGGCTTCGCCAGTCATTTCGGCCGATTCGCCAACTGCAGCAACAACCACATCGGATTTACGCGCAGCAGCAACTGCTTCGGCAATCATCTCTTTCTGCGAGCGTTTGTCCCATTTGGTAGGTTTGCCAAAAATGCTGATGCGGGCGTCCAAATCAGGATCGCTAACCACATTGGTTCCCTTGGCGTACAGAATGTTTGCAGTGGTTCCAACGGCATTTTTCAGTCCCTGAAGCAGAGAAACCGACTTCGAAAAATCGGCGGCAACACTCCATGTTCCGGGCATATTTTCGGCATTGTCGGCCAGCGGGCCTACCAACGCGATGGTCTTTTTATTCTGAATAGGCAGAACTTGCTTATCGTTTTTCAGCAAAACCAGCGATTGAGCTGCAATTTCGCGGGCAGCCTGACGGTTTTCAGGAGTGAAAACTTCGGCTTTGGCGCGGTTCACGTCGCAATAACGGTATGGATCGTCGAATAACCCGAGCTTGTATTTGGCTTCCAGAATGCGGCGGCAAGCCAGGTCAATCGTTTGCTGGCTTACTTTACCTTCTTTCAGCGATTCTTCCAGCGTGGTCAACAAACCGTCGCTTACCATGTCCATGTCAACGCCGGCATTCAGGGCTAAAGCCGAGACTTGTTTTAGGTCGCCCATGCCATGTGCAGTCATCTCAGCAATTCCGGTGTAGTCGGTTACCACAAATCCATTGAATTGCCATTGATTGCGCAATAAGTCAGTTAATAGCCACTTGTTCCCAGTGGCCGGAATTCCGTCGATTTCGTTGAACGAAGCCATCACAGTCCCAGCGCCAGCATCAACAGCAGCCTGGTATGGGGGCAAATATTCGTTGTACATGCGGATGCGGCTCATGTCAGTGGTATTGTAATCGCGACCGGCTTCAGCAGCGCCATACAGTGCGAAATGTTTCACGCAGGCCAGAATAGTATTGTTCTTTCCAAGGTCGTCGCCCTGATAACCTTTTACCATTGCTTTGGCAATTTGCGAACCAAGGTAGGTATCTTCGCCCGAACCTTCGGAAACACGGCCCCAGCGTGGGTCACGGGCAATGTCAACCATGGGTGAGAACGTCCAGCAAATTCCATCGGCGCTGGCTTCCTGCGCTGCAATACGCGCACTTTTTTCGATGGCGGTCATGTCCCAGCTACACGACAATCCCAACGGAATCGGGAAAACGGTCTGGTAACCGTGAATAACGTCCATTCCGAAAAGAAGCGGAATTTTCAGGCGGCTTTGTTCCACCGCGATTTGCTGTACGGCACGGATTTTTTCGGCTGATTTGATGTTGAACAGACCTCCAACTTTGCCTTCCTTGATTTTGTCGACGATGTTGTTGTTGCTTCCGGCACCGGTAATGATGTCGCCGGAGGCGGGCAGGTTGAGCTGACCCAGTTTTTCGTCGAGGGTCATTTTACCCATCAGATCGTCGATAAAGGCGTTCATTTTCTGATCGCCGCCGGAATTTGATTTTTGATTACAGGAAGTGAACAGGCACACGAATAGCGCAATCAAAATCAACAAGCTTTGTGATTTTTTCATGTTTGATTAGTATTATCTTGTTTAGCGTTGTGGTAAGTGCAAATATGGGAAAATAAACCACAATAGGCACATCGGCCACAATAGAAAAGTCCAAATTGTTAATCTTCAAATTAGTCTATGTGTTCTATGTGTTTATGTGATTCAAAAAATTAGAAGGTAAATCCCAGCTTGGTCAATCCATTCTGAACGTCTTTGTCCTGCATGAATAATTTCCACAGCAACTGCGAACGATAGTTTTCGATCATCACCACAATTGGACCCTGATCGATGGCCAGGTAATGCGGCGGACACCAGTTTTCGGTTTCGCTGAAGGCGTCGTAAAAGCCATATTTGCCCCAGAGTTTGTCGCCCATTTTTTCGTAGAAATAGCGGGCCGCACGCATACTTTCTTCAGGAGTGTAAGGGAACGATGAAAGCGCCGCGGTTGGCGAAATCACACCTTTGTCGTTGGCTGGTTGATGTGCGTCGTAGCCTTTTACCGAGTAACTGGCGGTTAATCCCCAGCAATCGGGTCCGTAGCCTTTAAATTTCTTTGGATTTTCGACACAGTAATTGTAGTCGATCAAAACCTGATTACGGTTTTCGTCCCAATAATTGGCGTATTTGTCTTTCAGGTTTCGCGGATCAAGCCCCAAATAAGAATAGTGCGCCCAAAATAGCGGTCCGCCATATTCGGCTGCACCATTGTGTTTCAATTTCAGGGTATAACCATATTTGGTTGTTTCGCCGTTGATGCCGCCACTGCGAGCCCAGCATTTGTGGTACGCGTCGGGCGAAAGCGGATAAGTTGGCGAACTGGCTCCCAAAATGTAGGCAATTAAACATTCGTTGTAGCCTTCAATGGCAAAGTTCATTTCCCAGTTGTAGGTGGGCGACCAGTGCCAGTACAAAGCCGGCTTCCCGTTTTGATACCAGCTCCATTCCACCTCGTTGCACAATTTGGCAATTTTATCGGCCAGCGCTTTTTCTGCCGGAACATCCTGTTTCAGGTAATTTTTTACACAAATCAAGCCCTGCACCAGATAAGCCGTTTCAACAATGTCGCCGCCGTTGTCTTTGCCGCCAAATGGTTTTACTTTGCCCGTTTCGCCATGCAGCCAATGCGGCCATGCACCGTGAAAACGATCTGCTTTTTCAAGAAAAGAAGCAATTTTTGCCAGACGTTCAACTCCGGCTTCACGGGTGATAAATCCGCGATCCATCCCGACCAAAATTGCCATCACCCCAAAACCTGAACCTCCGGATGTGACCACCCGTTGGTCGTTTTCAGGATAATTGCCGTCGGTATGAATGCGCTCGCAGGCCATTCCTGAATTCGGCTCGGCGCCGTCCCAGAAATACTGGAATGTTTGGTGTTGAATGAGTGTCAGCAGCGAATCATCAGAAAGTTTCTGTACAGTTTTCTCATCCGTCTTTTGTTTCGCCCCGCCACCTGCACATGCCGTGAAACCGATTGCTGCAACCAGTCCCACTATTGATAATCGTAAAAGTCTGTTCATTGTAGTTTGTATGTAAATCCAAGTTTGGTCAATCCGGCCTGAACTTCGGGACACGACATGAAAAGCTTCCAGAGCAAACCTGTCCGGTAGTTTTCAATCATACCAATTTGTGGTCCCTGATCGATAGCCAGAAACGAATCGGCAAACCAGATTTTGTCGAGACTGAACGCATCGACAAATCCGTATTGCTTCCAGATTTTATCGCCAAGCTTGTAATAAAAAAAGTTTAAAGCCTGCATCGATTCTTCAGGAGTAAAAGGCATGGAACAGATGGCCGCCGTTGGTGCAATGAAACTTTGGTCATTGGTTGGCGAACTGGCCGTGTATCCATCCTTGATGTCGCTGGCGGTTAATCCCCAGCAATTCTCGCTGTAGCCGTAGTATTTCTGCGGATTGTCTTTGCAATACGCGTAGTTTATTTTCGAGTGGTTCACCACCTGAGTCTGGTAATTGGCATAGGCATCCGACAAACCAAACGGGTTGATGCCCAAAAAGGAGTAATG
>DAOPZV010000264.1:0-4087 GCA_035353575.1 Prolixibacteraceae bacterium
ATGCACGAGAACTGGGCCTACGAAAAAGAATGGCTCGACACGTTTGCCGTGCACTATCAAACGGGCGAAAAAATGCCGCTCGAACTGGTGAAGAAAATTCAGGCAGCGCAGAATTTTCAGGCGGCCTATATGATGGAACGTCAACTGAGCTTTGGAATGCTCGATATGGCTTATCACCATAATGGTTTGCCAGAAAACGCCGATCTGAGAACTTTCGAAATGGAGGCAATTGCGCCAACCGACTTGTTTGAGCCGGTGGAAGGAAACCTGCAAAGTACTTCGTTTTCGCACATCTTTTCAGGAGGATACGATGCCGGATATTACAGCTACAAATGGGCCGAAGTGTTGGATGCCGATGCGTTTGCCGTATTCCAGAAGAAAGGAATTTTCGACCGCGAAACAGCAGATTCGTTCCGCAAAAATATTCTGGAAAAAGGAGGAAGCGAGCACCCAATGAAACTCTACAAGGCGTTCAGGGGCCAGGAACCAACTTCGGAGGCATTGCTGAGGCGAAATGGGATGATATAGGAATGAGAGCTTGTTCGATTGAAATAGCCAGACAAATCTATACAGATTCTAAACTTCCAATGAAATATCTTTCTGAAACGAAGGATATTGTGAAGATTTATAAAATCTTTGCAGCCAAATGTATCCAATTTATGAAAAAAGCAGTTTTGCTTATTGTTCTTGGTTTGCAAATAGCTCAAACTTGGGCGTCTGGTGCAAAAAAAGACAGCACGCAGATTGAGATAAAACGTCAGCCATTTTTGTCGTTGCAAATGAATGAAGGTATAATTCTGCCAACAAACGATTTCATAATTAATAGCAAAGAAAACCCAACATTTTCATCAGTTTCAATTAAATACGGTTTTTCTGCGACGAAAACGCGCTGGCAGGATTATGCTTACGGAATGCCTTATAGTGGTGTTGGTTTAATGGTTGCAGAGTCTTTCAATAAACAGGAACTTGGGTCTCCGTTTGCACTTTATGCTTTTCAGGGAACTACAATTTCTAATTTGTCGAGCAAAGCGAAACTGAATTTTGAGTGGTTCTTGGGCGCTTCTTTTAATTGGAATCCCTACGATCCGTTTGACAACCCTGAAAATATAGCACTCGGCTCGGCAACCAATATTTATGTTGGGGGCAATATTTATACCAAGTTTCGGCTTAATAATGAATGGGATATTCATACCGGGATTGGGTTGAGCCATTTTTCAGACGGAGCAACCCGGTTACCAAATAAGGGTATAAATCTTGTTTCGGCAACCGTTGAATTTTGCTATAATTTTAACAGAAATTCAATTGCTGAAAATGAACAGGCGCTGAGCCCGCCAAAGATTGATAAACGTATTGACTACGACTTCTTGATTAATATTTCATCGCGACAAAAAAAATTCGATACTATAAGTACTAATTTGCCGTCTCCTTATGTCGATAAGAACTTCTCTGTTTTCGGTGTTACTTTTGCTCCGATGATAGTTAAAAGCTATAAATATAAGTATGGCGCGGGTGTCGATTTTCTGTACGACGAAAGTTCGGGAGCTCGGGCATGGCGGCAATTAAATCCGTATGACGGGAAGGAGTACGACCGGGTTAAACCGGGAGATTTTGGGGAGCGGATTTCGTTGGGAGTTTCGGCGCGCGGAGAGCTGGAGATGCCTATGTACTCGATATTTGCCAATCTTGGATATAATATTGTTCATGGGAATAAAGCAGACAAACGGATTTACCAGGTGATGGGTGTAAAAGTGTATCTGAAAGAGAATCTGTTTGGAACCTTTGGTATTCGTGCAAGCAAATTCAGCAAAGCGCAATATTTATATTGGAGCCTTGGTTACACTATTCCCGGCAAACTCTTTTCAGAAAAACATCCATTTTCAGTAAAAATCAGGAGGCCGGCAAGTAGTAGCTAGTCGAGCCTTAGATAAAACTGAGGATAAGAAACAAGATGAGAAATCCGGTTGTAAATCCGGCATAGATTTGGTATTCAGTGTGTTTTGATAAAATAAGGCGAGCTGTTCCAATCATTCCTGCAACTATAATCAGTGAAGAAAGAAGAAAGACCGGGTTTTCCTGTAGCCTGAATGCCAGACTCAGAAAACCACCAATTAGTCCGCCAATAGCGGCAAGGTGAACGCTGATTTTCCAACGCATTGAAATAGGTAGCAGCACCACCTGAACCAAAACCGAGCCAATTAACATGATGCTGTAAACAGGAAATGATGGTACTCTTTTCAGGAGTAAATAACCAATGTAATAGGAGATCGCGCTAATTATTAACGCCAGAGTGCGATCGGTATTTTTCTCCATGTTAATGTCGAATTTGCTGTTAATCGACAAAATAAAAATAGATAGTGCGGGCAAAAAGCAGGTGGTTATAAAAACTACCAGAAGAATGTATTTCTTTAGTGCCCAGGGTAAGATTGAAAAATAAAAACCTGAGCTAAATAGAAACAAAAAGCCCAGTGTTGGAATTAATAGCGGATGAAATATTGCTGAAACAGCCCGGGCTGAAGCCAGCAGGAATTTATTGTTGTTCATTTCTGTTTCCAATTGTTTTCTTATTTGTGTAGCACCTGAGTTTATCATTACAGTTCTTTCCTCATCCTGGCCACTGGAATTCCCAATTGTTCCCGATATTTCGCCACTGTTCGGCGGGCAACTATATACGATTTCTCTTTCAGTATAAGCGCCAGTTTTTCGTCAGTTACCGGGTTTTTCTTATCCTCGTTGTCAACACATTCTTTCAGAATCTTCTTTATTTCACGTGTCGAAACTTCTTCTCCGGATTCGGTTTGCAAGCCTTCAGAGAAGAAATATTTCAGCGGATAAATTCCGAAATGAGTTTGTATGTATTTGCTGTTCGAAACTCGGGAAATGGTTGATATATCGAGTCCGGTCCGGTCAGCAATGTCTTTCAGAATCATTGGCTTAAGCTTTGTTTCATCACCTTCCATGAAAAATTCTTTCTGAAATTTGATTATTTCGCTCATGGTAACATACAGCGTTTGATGCCGTTGGCGAATGGCGTCGATAAACCATTTGGCAGAGTCGAGTTTCTGTTTCATAAACATCATCGCCTCTTTCTGGTCCTTAGTCGCTCCGCCCTTGTTCGACGAATACGATTTCAACAAATCCATGTATGTTGAACTTAACTGAAGATCAGGAACATTTTTCTGATTTAGTGAAAGAACCAGCTCTCCATCGATATTTTCGAGTAAAAAATCAGGTACAATTACCTGATTCGACTTAGTCATTGGATTGCTGTAGGAGCTTCCCGGTTTCGGATTCAGTTTTAGTATTTCGTCGATTGCTTCTTTCAGCTCTTCGTCAGTGATTTCGTACCTACGCTGAATTTTATCGTAATGTTTTTTTGTAAACTCTTCGAAGTTGTATTGAATAATTTTTGATGCCAGGCAAGTTGAATCCTTACCTCTTTTCCGCATGATCTGCAACAACAGGCATTCCTGTAAGTCGCGTGCCCCAACACCTGGTGGATCAAAATCCTGAATAATATCAAGCAGATGTTCCAGTTTCTCAATTTTCACATCCATGTTCATGTGAAAAGCCAAATCGTCGGAAATAGCCAGCAAATCACGTCGCAGGTAACCATCTTCATCAATATTTCCGATGATGTACTCTGCAATTTTTTCTTCGTCTTCATTCAAATTTGTCAGTCCGAGTTGCTCAATAAGCGAATCGTGGAAACTTAACCCTGAGGAATAGGGCATTTCAACCTGTTTATCGTCTTTCGAGTAATTATTGGCGTTTAGCCTGTAATTTGGAATATCTTCCTCGTTCAGGTAGTCTTCCAACGAGAATTCGTCGTTTTGTGGCGAATCTTCCGAAGACGAATCCGTATCATCATAACTTTCGTTAGAATCATCATTTTCAATCAATTCCAGAATCGGATTTTCCTCAAGCTCACTTTTAATGCGTTGTTCAAGTTGAATCGTAGGAATCTCGAGCAGCTTAATAACCTGTATTTGCTGCGGCGAGAGCTTTTGAAGTAGCTTTTGTTGTAAACTGAGTTTCTGATCTGCCATTTCGATTCAACTTTGCCCAAAATTAAGATTTTTAATCGAAA
>DAOPZV010000265.1:0-2327 GCA_035353575.1 Prolixibacteraceae bacterium
ACTTCTACCTTTTATAGCTTTCAATAAATTTCTGGTCCATTTCGTCGGTTTCGCCGTATTTGGTGCGAAGTTCGGTAAGTCGCTTGTGCATATCCTTTTGCACTTCCGCGTAAGCCGGATCATTATAGACGCTTTTCATTTCGTGCGGATCTTTTTCCAGATCGTACATCTCCCATTCGTCAACATCGCCGTAAAAATGAATAAGTTTGTACCGATCGGTGCGGATGCCATAATGGCGTTTCACCTCGTGCTCTGCCGGATATTCGAAATACTGGTAATAAATGGCATCTCGCCATTCGCCAACTTCACCACTCACTAATTTTCGAAACGACATACCCTGCATGTCTTCAGGCACTTTTATTCCGGCGTAATCCAGAAAGGTCGGTGTATAGTCAACATTCTGAACCAGTTTATCGATCTTGGTTCCGGCTTTTATCTCCTTCGGATAGCGAACAACCAAAGGTGTGCGGAAGGATTCTTCGTACATAAACCGTTTATCGAACCAGCCATGTTCGCCCAGATAGAAGCCCTGATCGGAAGTATAAACAACAATCGTATTTTCGGCCAGGCCATTTTTATCGAGGTAATCGAGCACCTGCCCTACTCCATCGTCAACCGACTGAATGCATTTCAGGTAATCGCGCAGGTAACGCTGGTATTTCCATTTGGCCAGATCTTTCCCTTCCGGCTTATTTTTCAGGAAGGCCTCGTTACGCGGGTTGTAAGCTTTAAGCCAGGCGGCCCGCTGCTTTTCGTCCATCCGTTTCAAATCATTTTCAAAGCCGGTCGGTTTTCCGGAGTACGGATCGGTTTCAAATTTCATGTCGTGTCCCCACATCATATCCTGAACAATACTCATCTTTTGAGTATGTGCCGCAGTTCCTCTTCCCTGGTAATCGTCAAAAAAGTTCTCCGGAAAATCGAATTCTTTGTCTTCGTACAAATCGAAGTATTTTTCCTCCGGAAGCCAGTTTCGGTGCGGCGCTTTCTGATGGTACATCAGCATAAACGGCTTCGATTTGTCGCGCATTTTATCCAGCCAGTTTAGGGCAAACTCAGTAGTGAGCGTTGTAACATAACCCGGATATTGCTTCTTCACACCATTCTCGATAAAATCGGGATTGTAATAATTTCCCTGCCCGGGAAGCACGTTCGAATAATCGAATCCCTGCGGCACCCCATCAAGATGAATCTTCCCAATTAATGCAGTCTGATACCCGTTTTGCTGAAGGATTTTTGCAAAGTTTTGCTGGTTCCAGTCGAATTTTGCACGGTTATCCACCTTTCCATTCAGGTGGCTGAATTTTCCGGTTAAAATGGTTGCACGGCTTGGCGCACACAGCGAGTTGGTTACAAAAGCACGGTTAAAAATGGCCCCTTCACGGGCAATGCGGTCGATGTTCGGCGTTTTGTTCAATCCATATCCATAAGCGCTGATGGCTTGATAAGCGTGGTCATCGCTCATGATAAACAGAATATTCGGACGCGACTGCTTTGGAGCCTGTTTCTGGCATGAAGGCAAAACTCCAACAGAGCAAAGGCTCAACAGAGTTATGGTTTGTGTTTTGTTCATAGGTAATTGAGTTTGGTCGTCGATGTCAAATGTATAAAAAAAGCTGCTCCAGTATGACCTGAAACAGCTCCAAACTTAATAACTAAACCAACCTCCAATTATAAAATGTCATTCAGAAACAGTCATTGGTAAAACCTGAACTTTTCAAATGACTATTGACTCTTTTCTACTCTCCGCCTCCATTAATGGTCTTAATAATTCCGTCTTCATTGTACTCCAGTTCAACAACTTTCAAGCTGCGCAACCATGTTCTTCCTCCTGAAGGCACACTGTCGTGGTGAAACAGATACCATTTGCCTTTAAATTCGGCGATAGCATGGTGAGTTGTCCAGCCAACAACCGGAGTCAAAATTACGCCCTGATAGGTGAATGGCCCATAAGGGCTATCGCCAATGGCGTAGCACAACAAATGGGTGTCGCCGGTTGAATAAGAGAAATAGTACTTGCCTTTGTACCTGTGCATCCACGAAGCTTCGAAAAAGCGGTTTTCCTGACTGGCTTTCATCGGACTTCCATCCTGATTCAGGACTACTACCGAGCGTGGTTCTTCAGCAAAACCGAGCATATCATCCGATAAACGAACCACGCGCGAAGGCAAAGCCAACTCGTCTCCTGAAGGCAAATAAGCACATTCCAGCGCTTTATTGTCTTTGTAGCGTTGCAATTGTCCGCCCCACAAACCGCCGAAATACATGTAATGAGCGCCATCGGTATCTTCAAAAACTGCCGGGTCGATGCTGTAACTTCCTCGAAT
>DAOPZV010000265.1:2427-4043 GCA_035353575.1 Prolixibacteraceae bacterium
AACATATCCAGCATTCGCTTATTCCATTTCTGCTGAACATCTTCGGGTACCGCGTCGCGATAAGGATCCATTTCAGCAGAGTACTTGAAATTGGCAGCAATGTTCGCGCCTTCATACGGACTTGGCAGAATGGAAATATCCCATTCAGTAATGAGAATGTGCACGCCAGCATCTTTAAGCTTCTTGAAACTGGCTTCTGTTGCTCCGAGTGTGGGCGAATTCATGTGCCAATGTGCCTGCGAACCAACAGCATCGATTCTGCATCCGGCAGCCTTAAGTTCTTTCACCAGTTCAACTATTGCGTCACATTTGGCCGGTGTCTCCACGTTGTAATCGTTGTAGTACAATTCAGCATTCGGATCGGCTTCATGAGCAAACTGGAAAGCATATTTTATGAAGTCTTTGCCTAAAATCTGGTAAAATTTGCTGTTTCGGTAGCTGCCGTTATCTTCAAACGCTTCGTTTACCACATCCCAACCTTTAATGCGGCCCTTATAGCGGCCAACAACGGTAGAAATATGCTGGCGCATCCGCTCTTTCAGCACTTCAGGAGATACATCTTTCCCTTCAGCATCGAGAAAAAACCATCTGCCAATTTGCGAATGCCAAATCAGGCAGTGACCGGTTACCGTCTGTTTGTTTTTCTCGCCAAAAGCGACAACCTTATCGGCATCATCCCAATTGTAGCGGTTTTCTTCAGGATGAATGGGCTGCGGTTTCATGCAGTTTTCAGGAACAATAGCACTGAATTCTTTGGCGATCAGTTCAGTTTCGACCGGATTAACTCCATTAACCTGCGGCATATTGACGGCTACGCCAAACAAGAATTTGCCTTTGGTAGCTTCGCCCAATGTTTTTTGTGCTTTCGCTTGCACCGTTGTCAGTACAACAAAAGCCATTATTGCTGATAAAATTTTGGTCTTCATATTTGGTTAGTTTTAAGCGTTTTCTTTTCGGCGTTGATTTAAATCTCCTTCAATTTTCACTTCCATTTTCTTATCGATTACATAGAAGAAAAGCAGACCAACTCCAATCAGGAAAGGAATTGACGGGAACAGGCTTACCAACATGCGGGCACCGCTGGCCACCGATTCAGGTTGAACAATTTCCTGCCCGGCCACAGCACTTTCTTTAGCGATATAGCCGTACAAGCCCAATATCCAGGTAAGCAAAGCGCCCCCAATCGAGAGTCCGGCTTTAAGGCCGACCATCATTGCCGAAAAGATAATGGCAGTTGCCCGACGATTTGTTTTCCACTCCGAATAATCGGCTACATCGGCAATCATCGCCCAAAGAATTGGTGTTGTGATGCCATAGAAAAACATGTGTAGCATTTGTGTGAGGTACATTAATCCAACACTTTTCGGCGAATAAAACAAAAACGAGAGGATGAACAGGGTTGAAATAAACAGGGTTAGCTGGAACACATCGCGCTTCCCGAATCTATTGGCAAATTTGGAAGAAATGGCAATTCCCACCATTGAAAAAATAATTCCGGCGGCATTAAAAAGTCCGAAGCCAGCCGAAGCCAAATCGTTGCCAAAAAAGTTAAGTCCGATTGAATTCAGGAATGAAATGATCGGGTGCAGAAAATTCTCCAGCGAGGCTTTATCAAC
>DAOPZV010000266.1:0-4039 GCA_035353575.1 Prolixibacteraceae bacterium
TTCAGCTGTTCGTTCGACGTTTCCTGCGAATTGTCTTCCCGAACGAAGTTCCTGATTTGGCCGACCCATGTGTTCTTTAGAATTCAGGGACGAAAAACTACTTTTGGTTATTAAAACCATTTCGTCTTCAGCATTTCAAAAGCAACCGAAATTACTTTCTTTTCTGCCTTTCAGAATCAACCTTTTTGTGAACGTTTGGCGATCAGCTCAGTTGATGAACCTCACTTTTTTCGATTCAAACTTCAGCCTCTCCAGAACGCGAATCAAAAGACTCGTAAGATTAAATTTCGGGTACAACTAAGTACCTTTAACTTTCTCCATTCTTTCAATGCAACTCTTTATCGCTCGTCTGATAGTATAAAATTAATAAATCCGTCCCCCCTTTGTCAAGCTTTTTCAGGATTTTGAATCAATAGTTTATCATCAAAAGATATGAACAACTGTTTATAACTCATATACCATTTAATACCTGATACTTGCACAGCAAATTTCAAACAATATTCGAAGTTATTAACAAATTCGATAGTTTGCCGACTTTATTTTTAAGGGAATAACTTCCTTATAAACTACTTATTTCCAGCTATATTTATTTTCTGGCTTAGGGCAATCAGAAGCCCATTTTCAATTCTGAATTCGCCAGTTTCAACTCCCGCCTCCTTTAAAGCGGCAGTAAATCCCTCGTTCATTAACCGCCCGGCTCGCAAAGGAAATTCCATCAAAGCAGGGTAACTCTCTTCATTAGCAGGATTTTTATAAAATTCGATGCAGCTCTGTAAATTGGTTGAGAGGTAAATGCGACAAGCCATTGGACGAGCAAAATAAATAGAGCAAGCTCCTTCTTTCAGCAGCGGGCACGGCGATTTGTAGTTAAGAACTTGTTCTTCCGCTAATTCCGAATCCGCCTTATTTTTTTCTTCGCAATTCTGCCTGATAAATGCTAATTCCCCTTCTGAAAAATGCTCTTTCATTTTTTCACTCAGGTAGTGAATCTCGTATGAATTTGCAAAAACCGGCTGATGACAACACCAATGACATCCTTTCCGGCAGGCAACACCAATACCTTGGCGCTCAGCCAACGCAAGTATCGAATCATTCAACCCATCAATGGCATGGTAAAGACCTTCTATTGCCCGAAAAAGAGACTCAGTATTCAGCTCGTTCTGGGCGGCCGTCCTGGCTAACTTGTAACCATCTTCGTAAAAAATTCGGTCAGTTTCGTTAAGTTCTTCGCTAAATGAATTCATGTATTTTTTTGTCAAATGTAATTTAGTTTTCCTGAAAGGGTATATTTGGACCTGTATTTTAATAAAATTCAGTAGTAATGAAATGTCGGTTACGAATAATTCTGCTCGTTCTGGGCATTCAACAATATTCATTTGCAACATCTTATTTGCCAATTCCGGCAAAGGATTTAGTTCAACATAGCTATTACACCCTCTCGTATAACGAAAAGTACGAGCAAGCCAACTGGGTGTACTATGTTTTAACCGATAGCATGGTTATTGCCGGCGGACAGGAAAGGACCAATAAGTTTAAAGTGGATGAGTTGGTGCCAACGGGTTCTGCTAAATCGTCGGATTATACAAAAAGTGGTTATGATCGCGGACATCTATGCCCGGCGGCCGACATGGATTTCAATCGGACTGCTATGGAAGAAAGTTTTTTAATGTCGAATGTTAGTCCGCAAACGCCCGATTTTAATCGTGGTATATGGAAAGATCTTGAAACTCAGGTTCGCAATTGGGCAAAACAAAAACATAAATTATACGTGGTCACGGGCCCTGTATTTTCTGATAGTAACGGAACTATCGGGCATGATAATGTTTTGGTTCCAGGCTACTTTTATAAAGTTTTATACGACGATACAACTCATCCGGAAATAATTGCCTTTGTGCTTCCTAATCGGAAAAGCGAACGCCCGCTCTCAGACTTTGCAATATCAGTTGATGAACTTGAGAAAATCACTGGCTTTGATTTTTTCTCGCAATTGCCTGACAATATAGAAGATAAAATCGAAAGCAAGGTGGAACTTGCCGGATGGTTTGCCGGTGTTCAGGCGCCCGGGCAAACCGCTACACAAATTAATCCCAATGCGAAACCTGAAAAAGCGGCAAATTCAGATTATAATTTTTACCTGGTTCTAATATTGGTGCTTTTTATTGTTGTGATTCTCATATCTCTCAGAGGAATCGGGAAAAGAAAACGATAAATCCGAAATTATTCAGGCTGCAAATTGCTAATCATTTCCAATCCTTTTTCGAAATTTCGCTTTCCTTTCTGGCTATTCGAATGACTTACCGGACCTGCAATACAACCACCTTCGCATGCCATAACTTCGATAAACTGCGCCGGCGCTTTTCCTTTCGAGAACGCCTTCAGGAGATTAATCGACTTTTTATTCAACCCGTCAATCTGTAAGGTTTTTACATCGATTGACAAACCCTGAGCTTTCACTGCTGCAATAACCCCTCCTGAAACCGCAAAACCACGGGCTTCGCCTGTAATTCGGTCCAATATTACGTCATCACAATCAGCCGGTTTAATTTCCATGGCTTCAAAAATAGCGTCCAACTCCGAAAAGCTAAGTACATAATCAACCAACGGATTATCAATTCCCTCTTTGCGCTTGGCAATGCACGGCCCGATAAACACGGTTTTTGCCTCCGGATTTTGTGCTTTTACCATTTCTGCAGAATAATGCATAGGCGAGCCAGTGTCGGAAACATACGGGCGAAGTCCTTCGACGTGCTTTTTGGTGAGCTCTACATACGACGGGCAACAGGAAGTAGTCATAAACGGCGAACCTTCCTTTAACTTGTGAACTAATTCATTGGCTTCGTTACGCGTGGTAACCTCAGCGCCACGGGCAACCTCAACCACCTGGCTGAAACCAATCTTTTTCACCGCATTTAATACTTTGGCCGGATGAACATCGTACTGCCCAAACAAAGCCGGAGCCACAAGTGCAACCGTCTCCTGCCCTGTTTTGATGCTTTTCAAAACATCAACCAGGTTCGAAATTTCGAAAATAGAACCAAACGGACAGGCATTCTGGCACCTTCCGCAGTAAATACACTTGTTTTCGTCGATTTGCTCAATACCCTGTTCATTTTTGGTGATGGCGTTCACCGGACAAACTTCTTCGCACGGAACGGGCACATAAACAATGGCATGATACGGGCAAGCTTCTTTGCAAAGACCACAGTTCACGCATTTGTCCGATTTAATCTGTGCCGTTCCCGAGTCGTTGAAACGAATGGCATTTTTTGGACAATTCATGATGCACGGGCTTGCAACGCATCCGCGGCAGATGTTGGTAACCACATAACTTACCTTTACGCATGAGGTGCAGGCTTCGTCAACAACGGTTAATACTTTCTTCGAAGGTTCTTTCCGTTCGATGGCCATACGGGCAAATTCAGAAAGCGGCGTCAGTTCATCCAGCTCCTCTTCTATTCCAAGACCGAGAATTGGCATCAATTTATAGCGAACAACTGCTCTTTCTTTGTAAATACAGCAACGGCGCTGGGCAGGTATTTCGCGGGGCGACATTTCGAGCGGGATGCGGTCTATTCCCTCAACCAGGCGACCTTCGTTGAAAAGCCGGACTACTTTGCGAACCAATTGCCGGCGAATGATCATGGTATTGTTTACGTATGGCATTCGTGTGTTTTTTCAGGGCGGCAAAGATAGACAGCTATTTATCTTATCTCGATGCGCAACATAAACTTCAGGAAAACTTAATTTTCCGGTCTATTTTGGTTGACATTGGCTGTAATTATCTCCTGAAACCATATACTTTTAAGCTGAAATCAATTAAAGTTCACAATTTCTCCTACCCTGTTATTCACAATGGCATTTTGTACATCCGGAAGGTTTTAGTGAGCAGGTGACTTTGAGTCACCCGCTCATTTGAAACCGTTCGCTAAAGGTCAAAGGCAAAAGGATTGTCTTTTCAACAATGGCCAAATCATATTCAATGCATTATCCTTCTATGTTGTAATCCAAGTTTTTGACTAATATTTTCACAATTTCAATA
>DAOPZV010000267.1:0-4004 GCA_035353575.1 Prolixibacteraceae bacterium
AAAATCTGGGTTTGTCCTTCGGTTTGCATCCGCTTTTCAAGGAACTTAATTTGTTGTGCTTTCTCTGGATTTTTGATTGGCAAATATCCATTAAACGCAAAATTCTGTCCGCTCATTCCTGAAGCCATCAGCGCCATCAGGATGGACGATGGGCCTACCAACGGAACCACCTGTATGTTTTTGGTATGGGCGATTTTCACCACGTCGGCACCCGGATCGGCAACTGCGGGGCAACCCGCTTCAGAAATAATACCAATATCCAATCCCTGCTGAATCGGCTCCAGAAAGCGGCTGATTTCCTTTTTGTCGGTATGCTGATTTAGCTCGAAAAAAGTTAGATCGTCGATCACAATGGCCTGATTCACTTTTTTCAGGAACCGGCGCGCAGTGCGCACATTTTCAACAATAAACACCTTGATCGACGAAATCAACTCCGTTAAATCGGGCGGCAGAACCCGCTCGATGCTGGTGTCGCCCAGGGTGGTAGGAATCAGATACAATTTGGCCATCCGTAAATTTTTTTCAAAAATAGTTAAAAACCTTCGGCGGGCGGAGGGCAATCCTTATTTTTGTGAATCAAATCTTTTGAAATTGAAACTTACTTTTCTAGGTACAGGAACATCGCAGGGCGTGCCGGTTGTCGCTTGCCAATGCCCCGTTTGCCAGTCGGAAAACCCAAAGGACAAGCGGTTGCGCTCGTCGGTGATGATCGAAACAGAATCGCAATGCTTCGTTATTGATGCCGGACCTGATTTCCGCCAGCAAATGCTAACCCACAAAGTGAGGCATTTGAATGGCATTATCCTGACCCACGAGCATGTCGATCATATTTTTGGACTGGATGATATTCGGGCGTTCAACTGGGTGCAAAAACAGCCCACCGATATTTATGCAGAAGAACGCGTGCAGGTGGCCATCCGCCGTATTTTCGATTACGTTTTTGCAGCCTGGAAATACCCCGGAATTCCACAAATGCACTTGCATTTGATTGAGAATAAACCCTTTCAAATCGGAAATTTGGAGGTTTTACCCATTCGCGGATTTCATTACAAGCTCCCGGTCTTTGGGTTTCGGTTCGGGGAAATGGCCTATGTAACCGACATTAACCGACTCGAACCGCAGGAGCTCGACAAACTGCGCGGTCTCGATGTTTTGGTGCTAAATGCGCTTCGGAAAGAGGACCATATTTCGCATTACAGCTTACCGCAAGCGCTCGAAGTTATTGCCGAGGTAAAACCGCGAAAGGCTTACCTGACGCACCTTTCACACCAGATGGGCTTTTACGATGAGGTGCAAAAAGAACTTCCGGAGAATGTTTTTCTGTCGTATGACGGGTTGGAAGTGGAAATATAAAAGGGCTTCAAGTCACAAGACACAAGTATCACGATTTTTTCTTGATACTCACAGCTTGATACCTGATACTAGAGACTATAGATTTTCTCAACCGGAACCACCGGCATATCTTCAAAACTCACCATCGTATTGATGAGGCCAACTTTTTGAAAGGAAGAAATATCGCTTTCCTTTATTTCTAATTCCGAAATTATCCCTTGCTCCAACAGTGCTTGCCGTTGTGTGCCTTTCAGTAAAGGAGAGTTAGGCGTAACCCATTTCTGACCATCGAAAAAAATGAGGTTGGCAGCAAAAGCGTCGGTTACCAAGCCATTTTTGATAATGATGATGTCGTCGGCATTACCACGTTGTGCATACAATTGCTGAAGAATCTGGCGGTCGGTGTATTTAAGGTGATAATCAATGCTTTCGTGGTGAACTACTTTTAACGATTGGATGGTGCGAAAATGATACGGCTCAATCTCTACCTTCTCCAACTGCGGACCATACAAAACACGAACTTTAAATATTCCCGACGAGCAATTTTTCGGAATTGAAATTGCAGAAGCTAGATTAATGGGAGCAGCTTCGGGGAAAAGCTCCGCCAACGCGTCGTTCATGCGATTCTGGTGGTAGCCGAGATTAAACAGCTTCCCGTCTTTCAGCTTGATCGATTCAACCAATGGGGACATATACTTTCTGTATCAGTTCGTTGTATTCGGTTTGGCAGTCGCTCAAAAACGTGATTCCGCCGCCACTTTTAAAAATCAGCTTGTCACCTTGTTGCTCGAGATAGCGAATCAGCACACAACTGTCGAGGTTCGTTCCATCAAAAATACCAAAAACGCCGGTATAATATCCGCGATGGTATTGTTCCGCTTTTTTTATGATTTCGACTGTTTTGGCCTTTGGCGCACCGCAAATAGAGCCAGCCGGTAGCAATTTTGCCAAAATACTCCCAATGTTTTGGCGGTAGTTTTCGGGTAATTTTCCTGAAATCTGCGAACTCATTTGCAGCAAATCGCCGCGGTTGGTCGAAATGCGGTCGAGGTACATCAGGCGATCAACTTCCACATCTGTAGCCACTATGCTCAAATCATTCCGGATTAAATCGACAATGGTGTGGTGTTCGGCCACTTCCTTTTCGTCGGTGAGCAAAAGTGCTTCGGCATTCTCCAAACCGGCGTCAATTGTACCTTTCATGGGAAAGGACGAAATAATTCCATCGTTTATCCGCACAAAAATTTCAGGAGAAAAACACACAAACCGATCTTTGAGCCAGATTTTATAAGGCGCTTCACTTTGGTGAAAAATTTCTTCGAACGTTAAATTAGTCCTGATTCGGCTGGGCATGGTCAGGTTGAGCAAATAGGTGTCACCGCCGTGAATATGCGACTGCACCTCCTGAAAAGCTTTTTGGTAGCGTTCATACCAAACTGGCAAAACTTCCCATTTTACCTTCTTTTTTGCAACTTCCGAAGGTTTGAAATTCTGCATTTCAGGAGTTTTCCAAAGTAATTCTGAAGCATCGTCGATAGCAAAAAGGCGAGGTTCTTCGAAATCGAAATCGATCAGAAAAACAAAGGATTTGCCCGCTGTGCCCCACCGATTCATCTGCTCTATCGTATGTTTCTGTGCTTCCTTCATAGCTGCGCCAAAGATAGGAAAAAGCCGGAAGTCGGAAGACCGAAGACAGGAGAATGGAGACGAGGAGATTTGAAAATGAAAATGGTTGAATAGTTAAATGGTTGTATGGTTAAAAACAATTTAGCCATGTGACAATTTAACCATTCGTTTTTCGACTTCGAACTTTAGATCACTTTAGGCACTTCGCACTTGCTTTATAATGCCTTTAAATGCTATTTTTGGAACATGAGTATCGCTGAAAATATCGACCTTGTAAAATCGCATCTGTCGGCTCATGTTCAGTTGATTGCGGTTTCGAAAACCAAACCTGTTGAAATGCTTATGGAAGCATACAACCACGGGCAACGGGCATTTGGCGAGAATAAAGTGCAGGAAATGACTGCAAAATACGAGGCAATGCCCAAAGATATAGAGTGGCATTTTATCGGTCATTTACAGACCAACAAAATCAAATACATGGCGTCGTTTGTGCACCTGATTCACGGTGTCGATTCGTTTAAACTGCTGAAAGCCATCAATACCGAAGCCCGGAAAGCATCAAGGGTAATTTCGTGCCTGCTGCAATTTCACATTGCCGAGGAAGAAACCAAGTTTGGCCTGTCGTGGGAAGAAGCCGAAGAAATGCTCCAATCCGAAGAATTTGCGCAGCTTGAAAATGTGAGAATTTGCGGTGTAATGGGCATGGCCACGTTTACCGACGACGAAGCCCAAATCCGCAAAGAATTTGCTTCGCTGAAATACCATTTTGATCACCTGAAAACGAAGTACTTTTCAGAAAATGCAGCTTTCAAAGACATCTCGATGGGTATGTCGGGCGATTACCTTCTTGCTATTGAGGAAGGCAGCACAATGGTTCGAATTGGCAGCACTATTTTTGGAGAGCGGCAGTATTATTGAAGCATTGAGGGATTGATTTAATATTGGGCATATTAGTCAAAAATAGTTGGTAAAAAGCTTTGAAAGGCTTGCCAATATTGATAATACAGAAAGTTTGATGAACTTGGTTTCATCAAACTTTTTATGTT
>DAOPZV010000268.1:0-2529 GCA_035353575.1 Prolixibacteraceae bacterium
TATCCTTTCGGCTGATAAACCTGTCCGTCAGTTTCAACCACCGTCAATTGTCCGGGGGCAACAAAAACCAGAGTTCCATCCTGATAGTCGTAATAATTGCGGCCATACTTTATATCGCAGCCTTTAAAGTCCTTCAGGAAAATGCAATACATTCCATAAATGATCTTGACCGTCTTTTGACCATCCCACGATCTGGGGTTTGCTTTTGAAAAATCAATTACACTAACCAGCGGGTGCAACGTTTCGTGATTGTTTAAGGCATTGTACTCGGCAACTGTATCAAATCTGAAAATCTTTTCCATACCAGTTTTTGTTTTATCTGAACAAATTTAATCATTCCAACGCAACTTCTATCCTCACAAAAGTTTAATCAGTGAAAATGGTAGAAGAAGCAGTAATCTATATACCAATACCTGAATAGCAAGTCCTTAACTTTGTAACATGAAAAATTTATACACATGAAAAACGAAACAAAAAACTTGGAATTTGAAAGATTCAAAGACGCTTTAGAAAGTTTTGTAAAGCATTACCTGAAGCTTGCTTTTTTGTTGTTTTTGACCGTTCCCAGCGTTTCAGTAACTGCCAAATCCAAACAGAAACCAATGATCATTCAGGAGCAAGGTAGCTTTGCAGTTGGTGGAACCGTCATTACTAATCCCGGCACGTTCAACCCTTACAATCAAACTCCGGAAGGACAAACTTTCCATGGCGATCATGCCTATGTATTCTATCAGATTCCGGATAAAGCACGAAAATACCCGCTGGTCATGTGGCACGGAATCGGTCAGTTTTCCAAAACCTGGGAAACAACTCCTGACGGGCGCGAAGGCTATCAGAACATCTTTTTACGTAGAAAATTTCCGGTTTATCTGATTGACCAACCCCGAAGGGGCGATGCCGGTCGCAGCACGGTCGCAGCAACCATAGCACCAACGCCCGACGAACAAGGATGGTTTGGCACTTTCCGGGTTGGAATCTGGCCAAACTATTTCGAAGGAGTACAATTCTCTAAGGATGCGGAGGCACTCAATCAATATTTCCGGCAGATGGTTCCCAATGTTGGGCCAATTGACATCAACGTCAACTCGGATGCTGTTTCCGCGCTGTTTGATAAAATTGGCGACGGAATCCTTGTTACACATTCACATTCAGGAGGAATGGGTTGGGTCACAGCGATTAAGAATCAAAATATAAAAGCCATCGTTTCGTATGAACCGGGAAGCGGTTTTGTATTTCCCGAAGGAGAAGTTCCGGGACCAATCGCCATGGCTGGCGGATCATTATCAGCGGTTGGAGTGCCGATGGCCGATTTCACAAAATTGACAAAAATCCCAATTGTCATATACTACGGCGATTTTATTCCTGAAAAACCAATTGATAATCCGGGTCAGGATGGCTGGAGGGCACGTTTGGAAATGGCTCGTTTGTGGCGCGATTGTGTGAACAAGCACGGCGGTGATGTCACTGTAATTCATTTGCCCGAGATTGGCATAAAAGGAAATACGCATTTCCCATTTTCAGATTTAAACAACATTGAAATAGCCGACTTAATGTCCAAATGGTTAAAAGAGAAAGGATTAGACAAATGAAAACTTTTTTGATAGTAATGATTACAACAATTAGCGTCATTTCTTTGGCGCAATCCAAACCTTCCAATCCCTTTGGACTGGTTTACGGCGATGCCATTACCGAAAATGTATCGGGCAAAGTAAATATCCACCCGGTAACCTATAAATTGAATGGGCTCGAAATTTCAGCCAATGTTTATACGCCTGCCAATTACGATCCGGCCAAAAAATATCCTACGGTTGTGGTTGCCCACCCAAATGGTGGAGTGAAGGAACAGGTTGCCGGATTATACGCGCAGCGTTTGGCTGAATCTGGTTACATCGCAATTGCTGCTGATGCTGCCTACCAGGGTGCAAGCGGCGGACAACCGCGCAATGTGGATAAACCGGCCAATCGCATCGAAGATATTCGCGGAATGGCTGACTTCATTACGCAATATAAAGGAGTTGACGCGAGTCGTCTTGGCGTTTTGGGCATTTGCGGCGGCGGTGGCTATACATTAAAAGCGGCCCAAACCGACAAACGCTTCAAAGTTGTAGCTACTTTGAGTATGTTTAATTCAGGATTGGTCAGGCGTAACGGCTTTATGGATTCAGGATTAGCTACTGTCCAACAGCGCTTAAAAGAAGCTTCGGAAGCTCGTGCTTTGGAAGCTGCGAGCGGCGAAGTACGTTATGCTGCCGATACGAAAGCAACTGATGAGCAAGCCGACAAAATGCCGTTCGACCTCTATCGTGAAGGCCACTACTATTACAACAGAACCCATGCCCACCCCAATTCCACATTCAGATACACGATGAGCAGTTTGCTTGATTTGATGGAATTTGATGCTGCAACGAACATGGATTTAATCAATCAGCCCTTGTTGATGATGGCCGGAAGCAAAGCTGATACTTTTTATATGACTGAAAGTGCGTTCAACCTTGCCACTGGGACGAAAGACAAGGAACTTTTCCTGAT
>DAOPZV010000268.1:2629-3958 GCA_035353575.1 Prolixibacteraceae bacterium
AGGCATTTGAAAGATCGTTGGAAAAGCTGCAACTCGATTATCTGGATTTATACCTGATCCATCAGCCTTATGGCGACATACATGGCTCGTGGAGGGCTATGGAAGACCTATATCAGGAAGGCAAAGTAAGAGCCATTGGTGTAAGCAACTTCCACCCTGACCGGGTTATGGACATTATTACTTTCAATGAGATTGCTCCGGCTGTCAATCAGATTGAAACGCATCCATTCAATCAGCAAACAGAAACACAGAAATTCCTGGTTGAAAATAACGTCCAGATTGAATCCTGGGGACCTTTTGCCGAAGGCAAAAACAACATCTTTCAAAACGATTTGCTGGCTTCCATCGGCAAAAAATACAACAAAACCATTGCCCAGGTAATTCTTCGCTGGCTTATTCAACGCGGAGTGGTTGCTATTCCAAAATCAGTCAGGAAAGAACGAATGAAGGAAAACTTTGAAATTTTCGATTTTAGGCTAAGTTCTGAAGATATGGAAGCCATTACAACTCTCGATATGAAAACCAGCAGCTTTTTTGATCATCGCGACCCGGCAATTGTAAAATGGATGGGCGAACGTAAAATTGATTTATAACAGAAATAACAATACTAAAATAACTAACTCATGAAGAAGATATTAATAATTGCAGGCATAGTTATTAGCTTCAGCTTGCAGGCACAGCAAGCGGTGGTTAATACATCTTCCAGTTCAGCACCGAAAGTTAAAACAGCCTCGGGTATTGTTCGAGGTGTAAATGATGGTGATGTCGATAGTTTCAAAGGGATTCCATATGCTGCTCCGCCAGTGGGTGAGTTCCGCTGGCGTCCACCACAACCCGTGAAAGCATGGCAGGGAGAGTTGGATGCAAGCAAGTTTGGTGCAAGTTGCGCACAGGCAGGATGGGGCGCGGCTCCCGGAACCATTCAGGCCGGCTCGTCTGAAGATTGCCTCTACCTGAACATTTGGCGACCTGCCGGTACCGTAAAAAATACAAAACTACCAGTCATGGTATGGATTCATGGTGGAGGCTTCACAGGCGGCAACGGTAACACATCCGGAGACGGATTCGCAAAAAAGGGAGTTGTTCTGGTTAGCATCAATTACCGCCTGGGTCGTCTGGGGCATTTCGCATTTCCAGCATTAAGCAAGGAGCATCCGGAAGAACCCAAAGGCAGTTACGCCTTCATGGATCAAATCGCCGCACTCAAGTGGGTACAGCAGAATATTGCCGCATTTGGAGGCGATCCTAAAAATGTGACCATTTTCGGTTTCTCTGCCGGTGGCGTTTCAATACATTCACTCCTGACCATCCCGGCAGCGAAAGGTCTTT